>WRJV01000289.1 GCA_009778415.1 Clostridiales bacterium
CAGTGCGCGATAGGCATAATGTCTGCCGCGCACTGTTGCTGTATCTGATATTGTTCCTACTAGAATTTTATTGCCCTACCGCGAGCACTACGTACTTGTATGCCCAGTTTGAAACCGGGGTATCGCTAAAGCTGAGCTTGGCGCCCTGCCACATGGAGTCTTGCGGTTCCCCTCCCAGCAGGTAGCGGACCAAGGCTGTCACTGCTTCGTACCTTGTGGTGCTGCCGTCAGGCCTGAACGTCCCGTCTTCGTAGCCTGTGAATATGCCCACGTCTACCGCCTTGAGGATGTCGGTAGCGGCTGCATGACCGCCAAGGTCGCTGAACTTGTTTTCGGCGACGCCTGTCAGCTTCTCGGCTTTCACGAACATCACAGCCATTTCAGCCCTGGTGAGCGGCTCTGCCGGGCGGAATTTGCCTTCTGAGTTGGGCTCGATAATGCCTGCGGTGAACGCCCATTCGATGGCGTCGTAGGACCACTTGGATTTGGCCACGTCTGCAAAGGTTTCGGTGCCTCCGGCAGCCGGCACTTCGCCGTCGTTCTTGAGCCTGGCAAGGATGGTGACGAACTGCTCCCTGGTCATCTGAGTCTGGCCTCGGAACGTGCTGTCTTCAAACCCCTCGATGAACGGGGTGATCACCGGAGCTTTTGGTCCAGTGCTTGTTGGACCATCTTCCACGCCGGTAGGCAGAGTGCCGGTCTCCTTCGTTTTAATGTCCACATCGCCTCCAGTCCCGCCGCCGGTGGTGCTTTCTGTCGAGGAGGCCCTGGAAACATGTATGATGTACAATGGCTCTTTTAATACATTGTCGTTGAATTTGGATACCCAGTCTTCTTTTCCCTCCAACTTCACTATGCGGGCTACCTTCATCTCGGTGATGGTGATGGTCGCCGGAGAGTTTCCTGTGTACTCGAAGACCGCTGTGCCTACAGCCATGCTACCGCTGAATTGATTTTCGTGTTTTTCGCTCACCTGTTGCGGGTCATCTGTAAATCCAAAAAAATATACGCCGTTTTGATCCGGAACGAAGCTTTGCTTTGCATCATCAAAAGTTGGTGCGTAAATCAATGCGTTTACCTTGCGCAAGTCGGCGGTCAAGTTAAACCTCGTGAACTTCAGCGCTTTGTCGTCGCTGATCTTCAGCCCGAACTGCACCCCGGCATAGGGCGCGTCCAATACGTCAGCGGTCGGGGTTATCCTTACCTCGTTTTCACCCGCTTTCAGGATTACGTTAATTTCTTCGGTTGCGGCGAAAGCGAAAGCGCTGAACGCAAAGCAAACGATCAACGTGAAAAACAACCCAATCAGGCACAGCCTGATTATTCCCATACTCTTTTTAGTCAATGTTACCACTCCTTACTAATTTTAATTTGTTCGCCAACCTGCCCTGCCAGCATGGGCAGCCTGCTTGGCCAATGAGGATTATCTATTTTCGTGCAGTATATGCCTTAGACGTCAATGCCGGCCAGAATGTTCCCGACGACTGTATTTTTTTGCACCACTATAGTATATTATAAGAACTCTCCATGGTCAAGAGGTTTTCTCGAATTTATGGCCGGCCCGCACGGGCCGGTGTCTGCAATTTCAAGCTGCTTTAGCTTTTTGCACTATTTTGTGTAGTGTATGAACAGGTCGAGCAAATCGAGCATGTCAATTATGCCGTCGGAATTGACGTCGCACATGCTCGCAGTGACCGGCTTGCCCCTGGAGTCGTTGACTTTTACCAAGCTGTTCCAGCCCGGGGTGTCCTTGCCAAACCCGCAGTACAGCAGCATCACGCCCAAGTCGAGCGCGTCAACTTTGTTGTCCCTGTTCAGGTCGTACTTCGAGAAGACGCGTTGGTCTATGTTCGTCGTGGCTACGCCGGCTCCGATGACGCCGTCGTGGTAGAACGTAATTTTGCCCTCTGCGTCAAACCCGCTGATCAGGACGTCGGTCAGCGTCACCGTGGTGTCGCCGACAGCCCTCGGTGCGAAAACGATCTTGGCTATGTCAATGGTGCCGTCATACGTGAAGCCCTCGCTGTCCCCTGCCGGGTATGCAAGCGTCGCTTTGCCTTTCCACATGTCGCCGCCCATATAGCTGTAGGCAATGCCGTCAACCAGCCTAAACCCATTAAGTGGCTCAATGCCTTTGCCTGCCAGCATGCTTCCGTCAACAGTGAATTCCGCATCAACAGTCAGCACCTTGTCCGCCCCGCTCAGCGACAGCGTGAAGCAGACGTCCTGGTCGATGTCGCTCTCCTCGTCAACTGCGATGTTCGCAAGGACAGTATTTCCGGGCGCCGCGTTCGGGTTGATGCCCGCCGCCACGGTTAGGATGGAATTGCCCAAAATCCTCTGGGCAAACAGCTCGTTGTGGGCTTTGATCATCACGTTTGGCGTTATTGTGACGATCGGCGCACCGTCCGGCGCACCCTGGTAGGTTCCGGAAGCGGCAAATATCTTGTCTGCGTACTGGCTCTTCACCTGGCCTCCGTCGCCGGCCGCATACGCCCATCCGGAAACGAAGAAGGAATCCGGGTTGTAAGCGTTCTTGTAACGGATGGCCGGGTCGATGTGGTTGTCGTTGCCGGCAGTCACCAGCGCCACAGCCGACTCAGGAAGTGCCCTTATCGCGTAGACGTTCGTAACGCGCTGGGTGTAGACGTACTTCGCCAGTTCCATGTTGGCTGTGATGATGCTGTTGCTTGCAAAGGCGGCTTTGAGCACTGCCTCGGCGCTGCTGGTTGTCGTCAATGCCCCTCCGGCATAGCCTGTGCCCATGGCGTTGCCGGCGAAGTCAGCGCCTGTCGAGCCGATGTTGATGAGCCCGACGCCCTGCTCAAGCAGGTTGGTGACGTTGGTGTTCGAGTTGAAATTGATCACTACGTTGCGATTCGTCAATGTTCCGTACACTAGGTCGTCGCCAACTGTGAACCCCAGTTTTTCAAAGGAAAGCGTATTCTCCCCCATAGAGCCGTTTACCTGAACCAAGGGCCTTACCAGCTCCTGATAGTATTTGCTGTCGAGGGAAGCCACTGTCTTTCCTTCAATGTAGAAAGCGTCCTTGTAAGCGTCGAAAACGGCTTTGCTCATGACAAAGTCGCCCCTGATCCCCGTTCCCGGCAGGTTGTACGTCAACATGTTCACGGCGTTGCCGTCCTGCAGGGCTTTGATTACCATCTTGACTGCGTCCAGCCCGTTGTTCTTGACGACTACAGTGCTGCCGTTGCCCGTAATAACCGAACTGATTTTCGTCAGTTCATTTTCGTTTTTCATTTTCTTGCCGAATTCGGTCACCGTATAGTTGATGGCCTCGGTCTTCCCTGCAAATGCGCCCTTCTCCTCGACGCGGTAGCAGCTGAAGCCCCTGGTCCCCGGGAAGCTCTGCACTACTTCCGCGTACAGTGACCTTGGGGAATCCGAGAAGTCCACCCCTTCGCAAAGCACTGTGTTCGCAATGTCCCTGTTGCCCTGTGCGAGGTCGACGATCAGCGTTCCTGCCTTATAGGTCACGCCGTCTGTCGTCACGTCGCTTGTCAGCCTCTCCACTCGGACCTGCGCCCGCGTCAGGTAGGTAAGCATGTTGTACGCTTGCGACACGTCGAGCTGAACTGCTGAATCCATCGGGATTGCGTAGTACTGCGGGAAGAAGCTGCCGCCTGGCAGCATCGAGTAGTTCCTCGGCATCATCGGGGTGCCAACGCGCTGCTGGGCTGCAGACAGGCTTTCTCCCCACGTCCAAGGGACAGCCCCTGAAAGCGTCTTCCACGGCATGCCCACGTTGGGGCTTGCGCTGAACAAGTACGGGTTGACTTTTGCGTCTGTGTTTTCGTTCTCCACTCCCCGGCGCTTGTACTCGATTTTGAAATCCCAGAAATCGTCATGGTTCTTGACGAAGTTGTGCATAGTGCCGAAGGAGGCTATCATGTTGCCGATGACGTCCAGCGCCGCGCCGCCTTGGGACTCTATGGTTCCGTTGATCCCGCCGTAGTGCATCGTGAAGTTTGGCGAGTATATCGGCGATGCGTCGTCAAACCCCACGCCGTTGCCGGCATGCTCGTCGCATATCTGGTAGCGCGGGAAGACGGTGGTTCCGGTTATCGCCGCGCCCATCTCGTTGGCGTGCTCGTGCAGCCTTGGCGTCAAAAGGTCGTATTCCGAGTTCGGGTCGTGAGGCGCAGTACACGGGTCAAACTGTATCGGGTTTGCGCTGTTGTGGAATTCAAGCACCATGATCGGATCCCACGCGGCCATGAACCCTTTTTGAATTACGCTTTCCTGTATCTCGTGATACGACCCGTCCCTGTTGGGGTCAAACCCGTAGTTAACCGCCCTGGTGCCGCCGTTCATCCTGCCGTCAGGGTTCTGGCAGAAGATGAATATGAATATATAGCCGGACAGCAAATCTTTGTCGATGTCCATCTTAATCGTCGTGGTTCCCTTATCAACGTTCATCTGGTTGTATCCGCCGCTGCTTGAGTTGTGGGCAATTTCGTTCGCCCTCTCATACTGCACCACGTCGCCTTCAGCAATGAGCTTGAACAGGTTGACTACTGCGTCCATACCGTGGGCCTCGCCGGAGTGAATGTTTGTGTAGACTATCGGAAGCCTTAAGTCCTTCTTGTCAAACCTGTCGTAGATCGCCGCCGGGTCGGTTTCCAGCATGGGTTCGATCTCGTTCAGGTACCTGTCGACGGATTCCGGGCTGTCGGCGACCATCCCCATCCAAAGGTCGTTTGGCTCATGCCTTGCGAATGAGCCGCTTGGGGTAATGCCGCTGCTCTTGCCTAGGGACTCGATCCTGACGTACCTGGTCGGTGCGCCGTAGGTGCCGTCAGACGGGACTACTGTGCCGTCAGCAAGGATGAACTCGTCTGCGTGTGGCCCCGTTTCACGGCAAAACACGTCAACGTCCTGCCAAGTGTTCAAGTAGTCCCTTGCGTTGACTTTGAACGGCATGGACGCAAGGGACTCGGCTATGCCGTCGTAGTGCAGCCGCAGCGTCGCTGTCCGCATGTCGTTCAGGAACGTCGCCCTTGCAAGGCTCAAACCGCTTGAGCTCGTCCCGAGCAGGTTGTTGAACCTGACTTCGGCAGTCACGGTGATGGTGTCACCTGAGTCGACTGCGGTCGGGGTGCCGATTAATGTTGCGACATTGGAGCCGCTTGCCTGCATCTGCGTTCCTGTCCAGTCGAGCAGTGCGCGGTTGTAGGTGCCAGCAACCGTGTCGCTGCCTACGCCGAACCACAATTCGGCCTTGCCGATGTCGAACTGGTCTGCACCTGTCCCTATGCCGCCTGCAAATGCGGTGCCTTTGGAAAATTTGGACTCGAAGACGAACGTCCTCTGTTCAGCAAGCGACGCTTCTCTGAAATACGTGTAGTATTTCCCGTCTTTCAGGTACATGTCGCCCTGCCCCACCAAAAACTTGTCTGCGGAATCCTTGATGGCTGTCCTGTACTTGTAAAAGTTGGCAGCGTTTGATTCGGTCACTTCCGCGCTCAGTATGGTCATGTTCGGCCCGTCAGCCGCATATGAAGCCCCGATGTTGCTTGCGCCGGCAAAAAACACGGGGAACGCCAAAAGGAGCGTCAATAGCAACGATACTACAATTCTTGCATTTTTACTACTCTTGTTCATTACGATATACCTCCATATCAATTTGTCACCATCATTATATAATAGCGACAAAAAACGTCAAGTATCATTGCACATGATTCTACAAAAAAACAATGCAAAACATTTAATGTGTATTGACTTTTTCGCCTGATTTGGCTAAAGACATAATTACTTTCTGCGGTACAGCGCTATTTTTTTGCAGACCGCTTCGATGTCGATCGGTTTCGCGAGATGGTCGTTCATCCCGCTTTCGATGCATTTGTCCACGTCCTCCTTGAACACGTTGGCAGTCATGGCTACAATCGGTATGCTCTTTGCCCTTTCTGCGTCAAGGCTGCGGATAGCCCTGGTCGCGTCGAGGCCGTCCATGACAGGCATCTGCACGTCCATAATGATCATGTCGTACCTGCCGGGGTTTGCCTTGAATTTGTCCACCGCTACCTTGCCGTTCTCGGCTATGTCAATGTCTACGCCTGTGTCGTCAAGAAGCGAGATGAAAATTTCCCGGTTTATTTCGACGTCCTCGGCAAACAGCAGCATGACGCCGGAAAAATCAGGCCGGCTGCTGCCTGCGGTGATTGCAGGTTTCTTGTCGGGAATCTGCGTGTTTGCGCCAATTGTCTCATTGATTGCGTTGAGAATCGCAGACGGGAACAAAGGCTTTGAAATGAACCGGCTGACTCCTAAGTGCTGCGCGTCTTTTTCAATCCTGTTCCATTTCAAAAATGACGTCATTATGACGAGGGACGTGCCTTTGCCGATTTCACCGCCCATGCCGGAAGCCAGCTCAAGTCCATCCATGCTGGGCGGGCTGTGGTCAGCGAATACGATGTCATATGGCTTCTGCGCCTCTACCGCCAGCTTCAGAAGGGAAAGCGCCATCTCTGAACTGTCCGCTTCGTCCGCATTTACGCCAAAACTGTCCGCCACTGCTTTGAAGTACCCTCTGCTTTCGCTGTCCCCGTCAACGACCAGCAGCTTCACTTCATCGGGGTGTACGTTCCTGAAAAACACCGCCCTGTTCTGGTACTTCGGCCGGTCCAGCCTGACTTCAAAAATAAAATTCGAACCTTTGCCCGCCTCTGTTTCGACCCAAATCCGGCCTCCCATCTTTTCAACGATGCTCTTTGATATGGCGAGCCCCAGCCCGGTCCCCCCGAATTTGCGCGAAGTGCTGCTGTCAGCCTGTTCAAAAACGTTGAACAGCCTGGCTTTCTGCTCTTCCGTCATCCCGATCCCCGTATCCTTTACGGTGAAACGCAGGACGCCGTACCCATCCTCTCTCTCAACCTCCTGCGCCTCGATCTCTATTTCCCCACCTTCCGGCGTGAATTTCAGGGCGTTTGACGTCAGGTTCGTGACTACTTGCGTAAGCCTAAGCTCGTCGCCTATGAAGTTCATCCTCATGTCCGGCGCAATGATGATGTTGAAGTGGATGCATTTCATTTCAATTTTCTCGATGAAAAGGTTGCTCACTTTGGTGAGCATTTTTTCTATGTCTATCGGAACGCGCTCAAGGTCGAATTTCCCAGCTTCGATCTTTGACATGTCGAGAATGTCGTTGATGAGCCCCAGCAGGTGCGTCGACGAATTTTCAATCATGGACAGGCAGTACTGCAGCTTTTCCACATCGCCTGATTTTGCCGCAATCTGCGTCATTCCTATGATAGCGTTCATCGGCGTCCGCATCTCATGGCTCATGTTCGACAGGAAGTTGCTCTTGGCGTGGCTTGCCTGTTCGGCGAGTCTCATCTTGTTGATCTTCTCCTCGGCTTCCTTTAGGGAGGATATGTCCGTGAAGCTCTCAAGAAGAGCTGGCCTGCCGTCATAGTGAATCATTGACACGGATTTGACTATGGGGATTCTTTTGCCCGCAGAATTGACGAATTCACGCTCAGAATGGTCGATAACCAAGCTTTTTTCCGTCACCGGGCAGCGTTCGTCCAAACAGAACGTCTGATTGCACCGCTTGCCGACTATCGACTCCTTCGAGTCACCGAACATGCGGACGGCTACCGGGTTGACATCCAGCGTCACGCGGGTGTTGGCGTCAATTATGGCAATGCCGCTTTCCACCTTGTTCCAGACCGTTTCAAAGCGTTCCAGCATGTCCCGGGCGTCGTTCCTCGATTTGACGATGCAGTTTTCGGGGATGTTGACCCTCAAGGCTATCTTCCTGGCCATTTCGTGGCATGTTTCAGAGCCGCAGGCGCCGCAGTCGACGTTTCGCATCGCATCGTCGCTTTTCTCCAGCAAGGCGAAAGCTTCCTCTATGTCGTTTTCAGATATTTCGGGGAATGCTGCGTCTGCCGGCGCGTACTCTCTCAAAAAATGCGCCAGCTTCAATTTGCCGTCGAGCTCTTTGTACAGGGACTCGAAGTGTTCCATGCTGTGGCTTTCCGTCGCCGCTTTCCTGCTTTTGTCCATTCCGGCGCCAATTTCAAACACGCTCATGCCATGCAGGCAGCCTGACCCCTCGTTGCAGCCTTCCGTACAATTCAGCACGTCGTACACGTCCGGCAACAGTTCTGTTGGGGTTTTGGCGAATGTGTTCAGTTTTGAGTAGATGCCGGAACCTTCGGCATGGGATATGCGAAACCTCCTGCCCGTAAAGAAATCAATGTTCTCCTTAAGCCCGCCGGGCATCGGAAACAAGGCACCCAGCCCGCTTTCATAGCGGTCGAACTCGGTTTCTTCGGATGGAAGGCAGATATTGTTGCGCTTCAAGTGCTCATAGAGCTTCGCTATAGTGACGTTGTACCTGATGAGCCCGGTGTCCTCGAATTCGTTTGCCTTGGCAACGCATGGCGACAGCGCTGCAAGTTCGTCTTGCACCCCTTCGTACTCCTTCATGAAGACGGCGGTGCAAGCCATGGGGCCATGCACCGGGAACAGTTTTGCAAGCAAATCCTGCCGGTAGATTTTGCAATACGACACTATCGACGGGCATGGCGAGGTTATCATCGGTTCAGGGTGGTATTTTTCCATGTACCTGATGTGCGCCCATATGCTGATGTCCGCCCCAAAAGACACATCGTATATCTTCCTGACCCCAAGCGCTTTGAGGTACGCAAACAACCTCTTGTATTCAGGGATGTTCGTCCGCACCGCAGGCGCAGCCACAAGCGATATGGGGGTCCCTTTAGTCAGGTCAGCGAAGAACAGCTCCGTGTCGTCTTCGAAATACCTGGCGTCATGCTTGCAAGCAAAAACGCAATGGCCGCAAGCTATGCATTTTGCGTTGTCGACCTTGACCTTGATGTTTCCCGCAGCGTCCTGATACGTCACGTTGGCCGTCTCCATCGGGCATTCTCTCACGCACCTGTTGCAGCCGGTACATAAATCTTGATTTGCTTTAATGATTTCTTTCATTTTCGCGCCTCCCTGTCGCCCAGCTTGCCCCGTCATAGAAAACAACCTTGTTGCGCCCTTCCTCTTTGGCCATGTAAAGAGCCTCGTCAGCGTACCTGACCGCTAAGTCCAAATCGTTCTTTGGAGCTGCGTTCGCAATTCCAAAACTGGCTGAGATAGATATCTCCTTGCCCTCAAACATCACCGGCGTATTGCAAACCTCCAGCCTGATCCTCTCCACGGCGCTTATCGCGTGGTTCCTGTCAGCCCCCTTGATGTCAGTCATGAGTATTATGAATTCCTCCCCGCCGTACCGGCCGAATATGTCATAAGGCCTGATGCAGCTTCTCACCCTCCGCGATATCTCCCTTAATACTTCGTCCCCGGCGACGTGGCCATAAGTGTCGTTGACCACTTTGAAATGGTCCAGGTCGAAAATGATGATAAAGCAGTCAATGCCGGTCCTGAGCGACCTTGCTATTTGAACCGCGCTTAATTCCATGAAAAAACGCCTGTTGAAAATGCCGGTCAGCGCGTCGTTGTTGGCCATTTCTTTCAGTTTTCTGCCAAGCCTCAAATTCCGAAGGAACAAAAGGCCTGTCGCTATCAGCAGGCAAAGAAGCACGGCGACGAAAATCATCATTAACCGTGCCCGGTCTTCCGCAATCTTCTTCGAGTAGTCGAACATCCTGCCTGTCCAGCTGGCTTCGATCGCGTCTGTTTGCACGAATTGCTGCGCTTTGTCTATTATCGAGCACAAAATCCCTTCCCCCTTGAAAAACCCGAAGTATGAGTCCATCGGGGCGTTTAGCTCGATATTGACCTTGAAACCTGGCTTTTCGCGGTAATTTATCTGGTAGAGCAATGTGTGCTCGGAAGCCATTAAGAGGTCCACGTCCCCGTTTTCCAGCGCGTCAAGGCATTCGTTCAGCGTATCGTACCTGACCAGGTTGTCGTTGTCCGGGAACAGCTCCTTGTATATGTCCTCAAGCCCTGATTGCTTCAGTACCCCTACTCTCGCCCTCACAATCTGGTAGCTTGCCAAGTTCGGGTAGTCAGACCTGGACATGATGATGTAGTAAGACTTAGAATAGGGCACCGCACTCCACAGGAACAGGTCTTCCCGCGCTTTCGAGTACAGCATTTGCGCAGCCATCGGCAGCTCCCCAGTCTTGATTTTTTCAAACATTTCCGCCCAAATTTCGCCGTTTGTGGGCGCAGCTTCAAATGCTATGTCCGTCAGCTTGCTGATTTCCTCAAGCACGTCCACGGCTATCCCTTCAAACTCGCCGTCGTTCTTGTTGTAGAAGTTCACCGGATAGTTGTCCTGCTCGTATATGACGGAGACGCTTGCCCCGCTCTGCGTCAGGTTGTCCAAGTACTTTTTTTCTTCGGCGTTGAAGGCTTTGTGCAGCTTGAACTTTGTGTATTCAAAATCGCCGTCTTTGTAGAGTTCGTAGAGCTTGTCGACCCCGCCCGCGTCTATAAACTTGTCAATCACTGAAACGACAGGCGCAAGGTCGGGGTTTGCGGTTGCCATCGACACAGATTCGTGTACCCTCGAGAAAAATATTTTTGAGTTGATGAAGTCGTATTCGTCAAAAGCCGGATCCGCTACCGCCTCGTCGATAAATGCGTCTATTTCGCCGTCCTCAATCATCTTTGCCGCTATAGGGTACTCGCTGATGTCGATGCGCACGAAATTGACCGGATACGACTTTTTGATGGTGTCGGCCGTAATCGACCCTTCCAGGAAGCCGATCCTCATTCCGCTTACGTCTGCTTCGTCCTGAATTTCTGAATCGGCGCGCGTAAAAATACGCAGCAGCCGCTCCGCTATGGGCAGGGTCATGCCGTAAACCTGCATCCGTTCCTCAGTCGCCGTCAATTCGCCGGCGAAATCGATTGAGCGGGATTCCAAGCCGTTAATCAGCTCGTCCCACTCGAACAATTCCAGATTGAACCGCGCACCAAAGAATTCAGACAAAAAATCGCACAAATTCACCGCAAACCCTGCAGTTGAACCGTCAGGCAGCGTGAACGCTTCGGTTGAGAGAAGCGCCCCGTAAGTGAACGCGCCCCTGTTTGCCTTCAACTCCTCGATTTCCGCAATTTCTTTTTCGGTCACCCCCGGAACGTCCCTGTAAGTCTTAATCATATCAGTCAGCGGCGCTTTGCTCGTTCCATGGGAACACCCCGCCAAAGGCAACAAAAGAAAAACGAGTATTATTGCCAGCGCTTTTTTCATTCTACCACCCCTGATAGTTAGTCAAACAATAGTCTCTTAAACATATTAACACAGCAAAGTAGAAAAATCAAAAGAATTTGGCAAATAACGTGTTTAACTTTGAATTTTCAATATTCACTCCTGGGTTTTCTTCGCCTTTGCCCTGCGTTTCCTCATCCGAATCACAACAAAGGCTACCACGGCTGCCGCAATCAAAAGCAGCGGAGAAAGCACGACGACATATTTGAACAGCTGCTTGAAGAACTCGCCTATGGCATAAAACGACGCAGCAACCCCGGACTTCAGCTCTTGGCTGTAGGTCTGCTGGAAAGGCGCAGCCTCCGAAATCTTGGCAACTTCCCTGATGCTGAGCTCTATCGTGCTGTAGTCCACTTGGCTTTGCCAGTTCCGCAGCGTGGTTGTCAGGCTTTCTATCTGGTAGCGCACGTCAGACAGCCTGCTTTCAATCTTGATCATGTCGTCGACGGTGTCCGTTTTTTCGAGCATTGCAAGCAGCCTTGTTTCTTCGATCCTGTAGGTGTTCAGCCTGGACTCCGTGTCGAGGAACTGGGTTGTTATGTTTTCGGCGTGGGACCTTGAGTAAATCACGTTGCCGATCTCGTAAAACCTGTCGAGCATGTCCTGAAAATGCCCTTTTGGAACACGGACCGTATAGTTTGCATACCTGGGCTGACTGGCTTTGGCGTCCACGTTGATCATGCCGCTCACATAAGTAGATTCAAAAAAAGCCTTGTATTCTTTGGCTAATTCCAGAAAGCTGGTGATGGTTTCGTCGAAATCCAAGCTCTCAATCGACACTTCTGCCGTATAGATGAGCTTATCGCTTAGCGCATCCGTGCTTTGCCCATAGTCTGCCACTGCCGCATTGGCAGTAAACTGTTCTTCTGCCGTTCCAAAACCCTTGCTTTTGTAAATGTAAGCAGCCGAATCGCCAGCTTCGAATTCTGCCTGTCCGTAATAGTCGTAGCCAGCCTCAAGGTCGCTCCCGGAACCGCTCCCTCCGCCATCTGCCATGCCTGACCAAGAACTGCTTCCTGAATACAAATCGTACAGTCCGGAGTCGCCTGCCGGCGCATATCTGTCGCCGCCGCTGCAAGCCGCCATTGAAATGATCATGGCAGCCG
>WRJV01000290.1 GCA_009778415.1 Clostridiales bacterium
AGCATTGAATCCTTATATGTTTCCCGTGACTTAATCCCGTTCACAAAATCAAACCTTGCTTTTCTCAAGTCATTTATTATACGGGATTTTTGTGATGAGGGTTTGTCTGCAAAATTTCAAGAGCACTCGTGGCAAGCAGATCAAATTTTGCCCAATGTCAAATTTTATGGTTGCCTTGATCAAAAATCCATCGACCTTGTAGGAATGAAACCAAGAAATCTGCCTAGTTTAGAGTGGCTTGAATGTTCCTTGGATGAAAAAAATAAAGTGTTGGATATAATTAGCGGATTTGAAAGCTTGACAGCTTTGTCATTAGGCAACACGAGAAATCAGGATTTGTTCGAAGTAATGAAGAACAAGTTAAAAGTTTTAAATTTGGAAATCTTAACAAGAGGTTTCCCTTTATGGAAAATTGCAGACCAAACCAATTTAGAAATTTTACGCATAAACGGTTATGCTGGATTAAATATGGAGTGGCTGCTTGATTTAAGCTTGAAAGAAATACAACTCTTTAACTGTTCAAATGTAACTAACGCGGAAACACTGTTGGAAATGATGCAGTTGGAGAGCCTGACAGTTGTTAGTTGCAGAAAAGCTTTGTCCAAAGAACTTAAGCTCAAATTGAAAGAACGTGAACTTCATTTCTTAGACATCGACTATTCAGGATAGGGGGGCCGCATACCGAGCCAAAACAGTGCAGCGACAGGGGGGCACAGAATAATGCAGCGACAGAGAAGATCAATAGGTGGATATAACACTACCATGGCACAAGAATTAAATGATCTGCGGCTCATTTAATTTAAGGAGATGCGCTATGAATTTATATTTTAAAACTTCCCCAATTCTAATATCTAGAGTTGATAGAGTTATTACTGAAAAAGAGATTCAGGATTTTTTTGATGCTGCTTTACCAAGCGATTTGATTGAATTTTGGAAGAGTTATTCAGAAATTGTCTTTGAAAACGGGTTGAACGTCTACGGATTTGATATTGCAAAAGAAAGGAGCATACAGTATCAAATAAAAGAGTATGCACCTAATTTTCTGTTGATAGGTGATAGCGGTGACGGACAAGGTGTTTTCATTGAAATGAACAGTGAGAGGCAAAATGTTTTTTATCTCGGGTTGGGCGCACTCGGTTCACTTCCGTTGAATTCGCTTGAAGCGAGTTTGTTTGACTGGTTGCAGGAGAACCCAACAATTGACAGTGGAGAAATTGATGACTCTGCAATGTTGGGTTATTATGATTTGTTTGTTAGCAAATTACCTCATGACACGCTAAGATTCATAGCTGATGTGCGGCGAGCTTTCTGTTTAGCAACGTCAATTAAGGAAATTAAAAATGGAATGAACAACTTGCCATATCTGTTAGTAGAAAATATAACAATGATGAAATACGGCGATACAATTAGAGCACTGAACAACACGCACAATTGCCTAGAGCTAAAAGGTCGAGTTTAAGTGGCCATATGCTGAATTTGAATAATCCATAATTCGGTAAATTTGATGGATCACCGATAGTCGGCAAGCTAAAAACATGGGACATGAAAGAACTACCAAACTCTATCAAAAGGTGCAGTTTGGGGTATTGAATTTTCGTTGCATTTGCCCTTGCTATCGTATATACTGAACTCGGAGGTGCAAGCAAAATGAAAAAACTGCTGCCGATAGGCATAGACAGCTTCAGGGAAATACGGGAAACGGACAGGTACTACGTAGACAAGACGCTGGTAATACAGGACTTCATTGAGTTCGGCGACAAAGCTGCTCTCGTAATGAGGCCCCGGTGCTTCGGCAAGACGCTGAACATGACCACGATACGTGAATTCTTCGACATAACAGTGGACAGCAAAGCCATATTCGAGGGGCTCGCCATCATGAACACCAAGCACGCCAGCCAGATCAATTCGCGCCCAGTGCTGTACCTCTCCTTCAAGGACTGCAAAGCCGACACTGCAGAAGAAATGCTGTTCCAAATTGCCAAGGCCGTTGCGGCCGAGTACGACAAATACCACCGTGCCTTCAACGGCGTCGTCGACAGGTCGAAACGGTGCTACCACTCGTTTTACCAAGTGTACGAAAAACTCCTCGACCGCAGGATAGACCCGAATTTTCTGCTGGTGTCGCTGTCTGACCTTGAACGGGCTGTATGCGACTACTATCAGCTTAAGACAATAGTCCTGATCGACGAGTACGACACTCCCGTTCTGAGCGCATTCGAGCACGGCTACAACGACGAGCTTTCGAATTTCTTTTCAGGGTTTTACGGCAGGGCGCTAAAAGGCCAGGACAGCCTACACCAAGCACTGCTCACAGGCATCCAGCGGGTAGTCAATGGGAGCATCTTCTCCCAGCTGAACAACCTGATAGTGTACACTGTGTGCGACAAGCCCTATTCCCAGCGCTTTGGCCTGACGGTAGGTGAAACCGGCGAGCTCCTGTCGGATAACGGCCTTGAGCTCTCAGGCGAAGTGAAGCAGAAGTACGACGGGTACCTGTTCGCCGGCACGGAGGTTTACAACCCCGGGTCGGTGCTGCGCTACGCAGACACGGGGGAACTTGACAACTACTGGATCAACACGTCTACCAATTTTCTTATCAGTAAGGCAATATCAGAAGCGGGCGGCCTGTTCCGCAAGAGCTTCGACAAGCTGGCCGCAGAAGGGGCGGCAGAGGTCGACGCCGACCTTCAGTGCTCTTTCATGGAGCTTGCAAACTAAGACACGCTGTGGGGGCTTCTGATAAACTCCGGCTATCTGACGGTCACCGAAAGGGAGGCAGGGTCCACTGCAATGGCTGCGCGGATACCGAACGGGGAAGTCCGGTTCGAGTTCGCAAAAATCATAGCCCACGACAAAAAGAATTGCGCGACCGCGCACCGGACAATACGAGCCTGAAGGGGTGCATTCAATCAAAGACAGCGGGCAGTAGAGTAGCTTGCAGCGCAAGGGGGAAAGGACAATGGGAAGTAAAGAGTACGGCGACGAAGCAGCCATTTATGAAATAGCGAACGCAGAACCAGGAAACCATAACGAAGAAGACAGCATGCTCATTGTCGAGCGCTGCATAATCGAGGGCAAACTTTACATGGCGATCCCCGAGGGCTTCGCCCTGATGCCGCCTGAAATCGCGGAGCTCAAGTACCCAAGCGAAAACAGGCCGGACATCACGTATTCTGACGAAGAGGGCACGACCACCGTCAACTTCACCCTGACCAAAGACAAGCTGGCAAATGACGGCATTGAGGCAGCCATGGAATACCTGCAGAGGGTGGTCGCCAAAATGCACCCGTCAAGCGAAACTATCTCAAGCGGAGTCATCGAAGGGGAACTGCGAATAGGGCATTTCGACTTCATAAGCCCCGCCATCGACGGCGGCATATACAACCTGGTGTTTGTGTTTCCGCTGGACGGGCAGTTCATGCTGGGCACTTTCAACTGCATGCATTTGGACATGGCTGCATGGCTTGCGCCAGCGAGCCAGATGGTCAGCTCAATCCGCATTGCCAAAGGGTAATAGCCCGCATTTACAAGGAGGCAAAACCATGAAACTTATCGATGTTGGGAAGATAACGGTTTCGCCGTTTGAATTCGAGAGCATACAGGAAATCAAAATAGAAAAAAGGCTCAACGAGCACTCCACCCTGTACGTTCGCGGCATCATCAGGGACGACAAGCAGTTTGCGCCAGCCACAGGCACGACGGAAGGCACAGGCATAAAGTGCGAAAACGACGGGGCGGCTTATTTCAGCGGCGTACTTCAAAACGTCAAAATAAACTGCGTGGACGCCGTTTACCACTTGGAAGCGTGGGCGGTGTCAAACACTGTACTGCTGGACACGGTAAAACACAAACGGTCCTTTCAGGACAACGGGCAGGACTACAAGTCGATAGTCGAGGCGGTCATTGCGGAAAACGGAGGCACAGTGGCGTTCAACGCAGAGGCATTGACGGTGGAGAACATCATCCTGCAATACAATGAAACCGACTGGGAATTCGCGAAAAGGCTGGCTTCCCACACAAACGACGTATTGGTGCCCATAACAGGCGACAGCCCGGCTTTCCACTTCGGTGCTCCGAACGATGGCGGCGCGAAGGCGCTTTCAAAAAACTATGCCGTTTCCAAGGACTACGGCGCCATGAGGAGGATGTCTATGGAAGCGGACCCGCTGACGGCAGACGACGTCACCGTTCATGCATTTCAAACTGACGAGCACTTCTGCGACATAGGAGAAAAGCTAAACTTCAACGGAACAGACCTGCACGTGAGCAGCCTGTCGCTTTCCCTTGTCGATTCTGCGCTGGCAGTGGCGTACACGCTGTGCGGAAGGAAAGCGGCATCCGCGCCAAAAGCTTACAACCGCGCCATAACCGGCTTGGCACTGGACGGAAAAGTGACTGAAGTTGAAAACGACACTGTAAAGCTGCGCCTAGACGGCGACGCCGAGCGTGGCGTTGAGCAGGACACCGACGAAGCTCATTTTTTCAAGTACGCCACAGGCTACAGCATGGAAAGCCACACTGGCTGGTACGTGATGCCTGAAGAAGGCGACACCGTGCAGCTGCTGTTCCCAAACGAGGACGAAAAACACGCCTACGCCGCGTCGTCCGTAAGGCAGGAAGACACGGACAAAACCACCGACCACATGGTGAAGTACCTGCGGACGTCCTACGGCAAGGAAATCAAGCTGGACGAGAAAGAAATACTGATCACCGCAAAAGACGGCGAAACCTTCATCCAAATCAACGAGGACTCGGGAATCACGATCAAGACGCCAAACGCCGTAACCATCACAGCAGGCGGCACCATGGACGTTAAAAGCGGGAAAAACATGACGATAACCACTGACGAGAACCTCACCATAACCGTAAAGGAATCCATCGTGATGAACTGCGGCGGCAACAAAGTGAAAATCGAGCCGCCTTCCGGCATAGCGGTTACCACGGACAAAGAAATAAAAACAAGCAGCGACGGGAGCTCGTCCATCGAAAGCAAGAAAGAAGTAAACGTCAAATCAGGCGACGACATGAAGCTTGACAGCGGCAGCAAGCTCGCGGCCGCAGCAAAGTCGGAGCTTAAGCTGACCTGCAGCGGCAGCTCCGTCAAGATGGACGGCGACATCGACATGAAGGCCAAGTTCATCAAGCAGAACTGAGGGCGGCCGGCTGCCCGCCATGCCGCAGGCGGCGCGGCTGCTTGCGGCGCTTGAAAAGAGGGGATTAGAGAGAATGGGGATTAAAACTGCGGTTGCAAAAGGGCTGGTAAAGGGCGCAAAAGCAAACAAAGTGCTGGACGGCGTGCAGCTGGGGCTCGGCATCGTCAGCATGATACCAGTAGTAGGCAACGTCGCAAGCCTAGTCGACGCCGGGATATCGCTTGCCCGTGGGGACTTCGTCGGCGCAGGGCTGGCGCTGATCGGCGCGATACCGCTGGTGGGGAACGCCTTCAAAATAGCCAAGAATGTAGTCAAGCTTGGCGGCAAGCTGCTGAAGGGGGTGAAAGGCCTCAAGTTCCTCAGAGGGGCAAAGCTGCTGAACCTCAAGAAAATCGTCACCGGCGCGAAGAAATTCGGCAAATTCAATTTCAGGAAGAACATAAAGATAGGCAAATATGCGAAGAAAGCAAAAAATGCCGCCAAGCGCATACAGCAAAAACTAAAGTGCCTGATCAAAGGCGAGCCTGTGGACGCCATACACGGCCTTGTTTTTTACGACCTAGTCGACTTCGAGTACCCAGGCGTGCTCCCGTTCGTTTGGGAACGCAGCTGGAGCAGCGCAAACGCAAATCTTGGTATGCTTGGGCACGGGACAGGCTGCTTGTACTCAATGCGCATAAAACTTGGAAAGGGCACAGTGAAAAACCTTGTCTTCGTAAACGAGAAAGGTCGGGAAATAGAATTCGCCACACCGAAATTTGGCGAAACGGCAGTAAACCGCAGCGAGAAGCTGTCTCTAGTGCTCCAGGCTGCGGGGTGCGAAGTCTTCAACCTCGAAACGCGGTTGAGGTACGTATTCGAAGGCGTAGAAAACGCAGATGATTTCAGGCTGGCGAGGATAGAAGACGAAACAAGAGACCACTGCATCTTTTTGGACTACAACGCCGAGTCGAGGCTTGGCGGAATAACTGACACGGCAGGTCGGCGTTTTGAAATATCGACTAACGGAGCTGGGCTGGTGACCAAGGTCAGCTTCGACGGCAGAGCGCTTGTCAAATACGCGTACGACAGCAAATCGAACCTTGTTGAGGCGATAGACGTCAACGGTGCCAAGTCGACCATTCACTACAAAAATCACTTAATGGTAAAGCGTGTCACTAAAAACGGCGACACGTTCCAATGGGAGTACGACGGCGATGACGAAACCGCCAGGTGCATACACACATGGGGTGACGACCATCTGCTTGAGGGCTGGTTCGAGTACGAAAAAGACCATACCGTGTACATAAACAGCCTTGGGTACAGGGAGGTTTTTTATTTCGACGGGAAAAAGCGCCTGACAAAACACGTGGACGCAGGCGGCGGAGAGACCCTGTATGCTTACAACGAGCACGACGAGATAGTGTCCGTCACGAACCCCGACGGAGAGACGACCAGCTTTACTTACAATGGTTTCGGGCAGATGACCGAAGTAGTGATTCCCAGCGGTGCGGCGCAAACTATGGAGTACGATGAAGCATCCCGCATGGTTAAAAGCACAGCGCCAAATTGTGCTGAGGTTGCATGGGAATACAATTCCAGCGGGCGCATGGTAAAGGCTACCATGCCAGACGGCACAGAAACGTTGTACGACTATAATGAAATCGGCATGGTGTCTAAAATTACAGACGAGGTTGGTGAGCTGAAATTATCAACTGAGCTGGAGTATGACAGCAGTCTTAATTTGACTGCTCTGACCCATCCCACAGGGGCTAAAGAGAAGTGGGAATACGACAAACATGGCAATGCGGTAAAAGCGGTTAGCCCAATTGGCAGTGTGGAGGAAATGGAATATGACAGGAGAGGTAGGCTTGTGAAATATACTTCTTGCGACGGTAATGTAACCTACCTTTCATACAACGCTTACGACGATGTGGCACAGCTAAAAGACAATGTACGTGACATCAGCCTATCCTACACGCCACTTGGGCACCTTGCATACAGGAAAGAACGAAACCGCAAAATAAAAATGAGTTACAATACAGAAGGCTTTTTGACTTGCGTGGAGAACGAAAATGGGGAACAGTACTTATTTGAACGTGACGGTGCAGGCGACGTGGTAGCAGAAATAGGCTATGACGGTGTAAAAAAATCGTACAGGTTCAGTTCAGCGGGCAAGTTGACGGGAGTAAATCGTGGGGAAACTACATGTTGGATAGATATGCAGTATAGTGAAGATGGATTCCTGAAAACTATAGAATACGCGAATGGAGAAGTGGAGGAGTTCACACGTGGGAAAATGGGGGAGATTCTATCGGCCAGGAACGGGTGTTCGAAGCTTGAGTTCGAGTATGATAAGATGGGCAGGCCCGTAAAAGAAACTCAAAACGGCTTGACAGTTGAAAGTATATACCCTAGCAACTATTTTGACCTTGGGCGGGTTGGACTTAAGACAAGCCTTGGCTTGAGTGTGAATATTTATCGCAATAAATACATGCAACCTGAGCAGATGCATGCAAATTTCCAAAACCTAACAACGCATCAAAGTTGCTTTGCCTACAATTTACTAGGACAGGTGTTGGAATGGACAGTAAACATGCCGAATGGCAATCAAATCAGAGATTCTTGGAGTTACGACAAAAAAGGCCTCCCCCTAACACATGTAGCTAGTGTAGGCAATTGTGCGATTAGGCAAAGGAAGTACAATTGGAGCTCGGGTGACAGAATAAAATCAGTAATAGACGACATCAGCAACCTTGGCTTGGAATATTCATATGACAATTATGGCGTTCCTAGGGCAGTTGAAGTGAAGGGGTTTGAGGAAAAAGAAATTGTACGGCTATTGGACGATGTTGGAAACGTATACGAGACAAGGAAAAAAGCAGACAGGGAATACGGCAAGGGTGGACAATTGAGAACTGCCATGGGGCGAGAGTACAGATATGATGACTGTGGTGACTTGATCGAGAAAAAGGAGTCAGATGGCAAAATATGGCAATATTTCTACCACCCAAGTGGGCTGCTTGGAAAAGTGATACGGCCTGACGGAAAAACAGTAAGTTTCGGTTACGACCCGCTTGGGCGCAGAATGAGCAAGACGTTCAACGGGAAAACAACAAAATTCCTATGGGATGGAGACAAAATCATTCACGAATGGGTGGAAGTGGCAGAAATCAATAGACAGCCATCGGAGCCAACGACGTGGCTCTTTGACGAAGATAGCTTTACTCCCCTTGCGAAGCTAACAAAGGAAAAATCCTACGGTGTAATCAGCAACCATTTGGGTACGCCCTGTTGCCTTTTAGATCAACTCGGCAATTCTGTATGGAAAACCGAATTAGACCTGTATGGCAGGCCGTTTCTCAGGGAGGGTGGAAAGGTTGAAGATGAGAAATGCCCGTTTCGATTTCCGGGGCAGTACGAGGACGAGGAGACAGGGCTTTACTACAACCGCTTCAGGTATTATGATCCAGAAAGCGGAATGTACACGCAGAGGGATCCAGTTGGGTTGACTGGTGGAAATCCAACGGTTTATGGATATGTGCATGACACCAATGTTTGGATTGATCTTTTTGGGTTAGCAAATTTATTTCAATTGGGAACTTATGGTAGCCTAAACAGTGTAGCTCATATGGGCGATGGTTTACAAGCTCATGAACTACTTAGACATGAGTATTTGGTTCAAAACGGTATTACCACAAAAAATTTAAGAATGCCAAGTAATCCTTCAATCGCCCTTGATAATGCACACCATACCAGAGTGGGTGGAGCACATTGGCACGAAGCTCAAATAAGAACATCCCAAGGGCTTGGCCGGAATCAGTTCCATGCTAACCTAAAAAGAGAACTTGACATTACTCAAGGGGGGTTAAGAAAATCTGGAGTTCCCGCAAGCCGAGCTAGAAAACTGAGGGAAGAAGCAGAAGCATTTTATAAAACACAAGCACGACAGTTTCCATTAAATAAAGATCCCATTAATCAGCCCACGATTAAGCGAGCCCCAATTAATCAAGCTCCGATAAAGTATTAATAATAAGCTATTAGTTGAAAAAAGGAGGGAAAAAATGTCAAGCAAAATAAAACTTATTGAGACTAGCAATGAGCAAAATGTTTTACGCATTGGAGGAAAAAGCCTCCTGCCTAATGAAATCATTTGGCCGGTTAACCCAAATGGTGAAAAGCTGACGTTAATTGTTAGTTTTCCTACAAACCTGATAAATTCGATCCTTCAAAGTAATTATCCTGAGGATAAAATTGTCTCTGTTTTTACCACATACAGCACAGATAGTTATTTTTTGGATTCAATCGTCTATAATGGTGATGTTGAAGAACTTGACATAATAAAGCAAGGTTATACAAAAGTAATTTTACATTCGATTGGCTCGCCAAGAAATGATTCGGAGTTTTTAATACCCGCCATGAAGATAGTTTTTGGTGAGGAAATTGACGAGGCAACCGATTATTATGGTTCGTTAATAGGGACAACTCCCGTATTTATTCAGAAAAAAACTCTGGAGCTTGGTTCTTACAAATTTTGTATGCAGATATATGGAGGAGATTTCCCTAGCGAGTTTCAAGACATTTTCTATTTGAATGACTCAATTGGATATCTCTTTCTAAATAAACTTGAAACTACAGACGATATCGGATTATTTTTTACTCAATGTAGTTGAACGGAAGACAACCATGTAGGAAACATACACGAAACGCGACGACAATATAGCTGAACCATCAAATTCCTTCATGTATGTAAACAGTGGAATGCGAAAGAATTGGCATCTTTATTGAAGAAGAGAAGTTCTGGAAATCCACAGGAGAGGGTTTTATTTCAAGATGGGATTTTAATGTCCATGCGTATGGTTAAGCCAGCAGCAAGCCAAATCATGGGGCAAAATATCTTACTGGCCAATGCGTACCTGCACAGATTAGAAGTGGAAAAAATTACGATGCCTATAAAAAAACAGTACGAACATAAATTGATAAAAAAAGCGATTAAACATTATTGCTACAATGAGCCGTTCAATTACAAAGATGACGATGACGACTTTGAACGTTCTTATCAACTCTATACCAAAACAAAAAAGACATTTATGGAGAGCATTAAGTACGATTTGATGTACCTTGCGCTGCCAAGAAGAACACATATTGCAGCAAAACGTTTATTGTTTAATGGAGACTGAAACTGCTGGAAATATTTTGAAAGAACTGCATTATTTCATGTTTTAACTAACAGAAGGCCTGCCATAGACATGTTTGCCCATAGCATAAACTATGCGATATACATTGGGCGGTATGATTTGATCGATGCAATAATAAAAAACATTGTCACTTCAATGGAAAAGGATCGGGATGAGTATAAGAATGCGGACTCGGCAACCATTAATATGATAAAAGAGGCCTTTGTTTACCCAAGTACATATCTTGCGAATTTCTTGTTAGAGAAGATAGGCTTTAGAAACCCTTCGACGGAAGAATTGGCTCATTATGGAACAGGGGATCAAGGGCCTGGCGTATATAAACAATTAATTGAAAAATGGAACGACTCGTATGCGGAAGTAGAGGATTGCTATTGGGACGAATTATGTGAATATCACTTAAATAGAATTGCTGTAGCCGGGCACGGATGGGAAAAGGAAGAACTCTGTTATTACGATCTTATTCCAATGGAACTGATGAACGTATTCAAAGTAAGGGAAAAGCTGGGTTTAGACGCACCAGTGATCAAGCATGAGCTATTTAATACAATAATGGCAACACCTCCTGTTGTCCCAACAGGTTACAACGCTGATTTGGACGTAAAACTTCAAATGGTGGAGTGGACGATCAAACATGAGAAAGTATATACTCAAGCAGAAATAGTTCAGCAGTTAGCAGAGGAACACGGGGAAGGCGCCGATTTGTTTTTCTGACCAAAGGAGTTGATGCATTTGCACACAGAGTTCATGGAACTAGCCGCAGCCCTGCGCAACGAATACCTGCTTAAGACAGAGGCGCTTTTTGTTGCCAAAAGACGCAGCGAATGGTATAAAGATGAAGGCCAGCGAATGGTCGGCGAGTATGACGTTTCGTTTCTGTTTGCCTATTTCGACGAGTTGTGGGACAAGCTGCTTTCTGCAAGGAAGCGCTACGCAGGGAAGGTCACGGTTCAAGAGGTTGCGACTCTTATGATGGACGCGCTCCCAGATTTTTGTTCGTACTTTACAAACATCGCCCGGTTCGCTATAGCGGGACACTCAGGCAAGAGCCCGTTTGCCGAAATCGCAAAAGGCGAGACTTTCCAGATAGGATGGTTTAAAGAATATAACTGGTTTACAAAATTTTCAACTCGATACCCAGGGTAGCAATATCGAAATGGAATTGCATTCAATAAACAGGAGGATTGAAATGTTTGGTTTTATAAAGAAGAAAGAAAAAGTTAACCCAGTATGGTTAAGCGAGCTGCTTATCAATATGTTAGAAAAATTGCCGGATGAATATTCGATCTATTTGCATCAGCTATACGATGGGATTGTGGGAGGGATAATGCCATCATCCCCATTTGACCCCAACTATATCGGTATCGTATTTAATGGGAAAGTCGCTGGGAAATATGAGAAAAGAAATGACATGTTTTTTTTGCTAAAGGGAATCAAATTATTCAACAGTTCATCGGGCGAATTTGTCAGTGTGAAGCTATATTTCCATGACAACCTGCTCTGTGGCTTGAGTTCAAGCAGGGAGCTCAATATGACTGATTACGATATAAACAGAATACGCATAGACAATCTAACACGAAAAGGTGCAGAACTTGACAAAGCAATAGCCGACAAGCTAAAAACATGGGGCATGAAAGAACTACCAAACCCTTCAGACGTGGATGAAGTTGCCATTGGAGATATGGAGATGCTGCGTATAAGAGAAATTCAGGACGGGAATTTTCTTGCCATTAATAACGGCGATTTTTACTTGATAGAGCATTCATTTCAAGAGGCGCGGAAAATACCATCCAAGCACTACAAAGATTTACAAACGAGGGTATGCGATCTAACAGATGAAGAAATATATTCGTTTAGCTTGGAAGCAACAAAAACCATTGCTCTTTAGCAGCGAGGTTATGCCATATAAATTAGAAGTTGATGCATTTGCACCTGCAACCGTATATACTGAACACGGAGCAAACAGGAGGCGGTTAAGCGGTTACCCGACAGATGTTGAGTTTATAAAAGGAAATTTGCCATTTTGCTTTGGCTCAGTATATGCCTATGCGAAAATTACGGAAAAATCAATTGCGAAAGCGTGTATTGGTTATTGGCAGTTTTCGTGAATTGGTACACGAACATGACGCGCTTTACTATTTGAGGTTAATATGAAATATTTTCGGCTTTGTCATATATACCCGGGCAAAGGATATATCGATGGTGATGTAAGGTTCACACCCCCTTTTGAAAGGGAATCTGTTACTGGCGGATACTATCAGGTGGGAGTTCCTCTTGATTTATCGCGTCGACATATTTCAGTTACTATGGACAGTCGGTCT
>WRJV01000291.1 GCA_009778415.1 Clostridiales bacterium
TAGATGGCAATCGACAAAGTGCGCGAATACCTGAAGCAATTCAACATGGAGGGCAGGGTTGTGGAATTCCCGGTTTCATCGGCCACTGTGGAGCTTGCGGCCGAGGCGGCTGGCGTCATCCCTGCAAGGATTTGCAAAACCCTTTCGTTCAGGAGCCCGGAGGGCTGCATATTGGTGGAGACGGCAGGGGACACGAAGATAGACAACAGGAAATTCAAGGATTTTTTCGGCTTCAAGGCTTCAATGCTCAGCCCGGACGAAGTTTTTGGCTATACGGGGCACGAGGTAGGCGGCGTTTGCGCCTTTGGGATCGAAAGGAGCGACGTGAAAGTGTATTCTGACATTTCGATGCAGCGTTTTGACACCGTTTTCCCGGCATGCGGGAGCAGCAACAGCGCTATTGAGCTGACCTGCGAGGAGCTGCACAGAGTTGCAAAAGCCCTCGAATGGATAGATGTCTGCAAGGGTTGGGAATAAGGAGGGTAGCATGTGCATTGCGGTACCGGGCAAGGTCGTTTCGCTGGAAGGCAATTTCGCCAAAGTGGACTTCAAAGGCAACATAGTGAAAGTCAACACCGGGCTTGTGGAAGCAGGAGTTGGAGACTACGTGCTGGTTCATGCTGGCTGCGCCATTGAAGTGATGAGCAGCGACATGGCTAAAGAACTTGCAGAGCTGTTCGACGAACTTGAGGAATACGGTAATATATGGAATTAGATAAAATCATCGATTTTTTAAAAAACTACGATGGGCCACAGCTAAAACTCATGGAAGTCTGCGGCACACATACATCGAGCATAGCGAGGAGCGGCATCAGAGGCATCCTTTCCCAGAAGATCAAGCTGATTTCAGGGCCTGGCTGCCCTGTTTGCGTAACGCCGGCGGCATACGTGGACAGATGCATCGACTATTCCCTAAAAGAAAACCACGCTTTGGTCACTTTTGGCGACATGATGAAGGTTCCCGGAGCTTCAGGCACCTTGTCTGCCGCAAAGGGGAGGGGCGCAAGGGTGGAGCTCATGTATTCGCCTTTTGAAACGATCGGCAAAGCAGAAAGAAACGTTGAAACCATCTATGTTGTAGCCGCAGTCGGGTTTGAAACTACGGCGCCTGCATACGCCTTGCTGGTTAAAGAAGCGAAGGAAAAGAACATCAAGAACATAAGGCTTGTAACAGCGCTCAAGACGATCGCCCCTGCGCTTGCTTGGATATGCGAAAACGAAAAAGCGATAGACGGCTTTTTGTGCCCGGGCCACGTCAGCGTGATAACAGGAACGGCGGGGTATGAAGCGCTCTGCGAAAAGTACGGCAGGCCCTTTGCAATCGCTGGGTTTGAGCCGGAGCAAATACTGGCTTGCGTGTACGATTTGGCATTTGGGTTGTCAAACGGCAGGCGCCCGGAGGTACACAACCTCTATAAAAGCGCCGTCAAAGAAGGGGGGAACAAAAAAGCGCAGGAAGTCATGGCTGAATGCTATATGGAAGGGGATGCAATGTGGCGTGGAATCGGCACGATTGAAAACTCGGGGCTGTACCTTTCCAAAAGGTATGCGGAATACGACGGTGGCAGTTTTGGGCTAAACGAAGACCTAGGGCTTCCCGAAGGGTGCAGGTGCGGGGACGTCATCGTCGGGCGGATCAGCCCGGACGAATGCCCGATGTTCGGGCGAGGGTGCAGCCCTGAAAACCCAGTGGGGCCGTGCATGGCGTCAAGCGAAGGAGCGTGCGGAGTATGGAGATAACCATGGCTCACGGCAGCGGAGGCAGGGCATCGGCAGAATTGATGGCTAGGGTGTTCGGCAAGTATTTCCGCAACGACATACTCGACAGGATGGAGGACAGCGCCGTGCTTGAGGCTTGCGGAAAAATCGCGTTCAGCACGGATTCCTTCGTCGTTTCACCTCCGGTGTTTGCGGGCGGCGACATAGGCAAGCTGTCCATATGCGGGACTGTCAACGACCTTCTGATGATGGGGGCAGTGCCGGAATACATCGCCTGCGGCTTTATTCTGGAGGAGGGCCTTGACATAGCCCTGCTTGAAAAAGTAGTGGAGTCCATGGCAAATACGGCAAATGAAGCCGGAGTAAAGATCGTGGCCGGCGACACGAAAGTAGTCGAAGGCAGAGGTGGGCTTTATATTAACACGTCGGGCCTTGGCAGGATACCCGAAGGGAGGAACGTCAGCGCGGCAAACATAAAGGACGGAGATATTGTTCTGCTGTCGGGAAACCTAGGGGACCATCACGCCTGCGTATTGAGCGCCCGGATGGGTATCAGAAGCAGCATAAAGAGCGACTGCGCCTGCCTCGGGGACATCACAAAGGCGCTGTTTGAAGGCGGGGTCTGCGTAAGTGCCATGCGGGACGTGACAAGGGGCGGGATCGGGACTGTTTTGAATGAGCTTGCAGAAGCATCGGGCTGCGGAATAGAGCTTGACGAAAGCGAAATACCGATAAGCAGCGAGGTGAAGGGGTTTTGCAGCATTTTGGGCCTTGATCCGCTCTACATGGGCAATGAGGGCAAGATGGTTGCGTTTGTGCCACAGCAAGACGCAGAAAAAGCCCTAGCGCTTGTGAAAAGCACCGGCAATGGCAAAAACGCGGCAGCCATAGGAAAGGCAGTAAAGGGGAAGGGGGTAGTGATAAAGACGCGGCTTGGCGGCACACGGATCGTGGATGTGCTGCAAGGGGAAGGGCTGCCGAGAATTTGTTGAAAAAAGAATAAAAACGGAGGGAAAAACGATGAAGCAACTTGTTTTTTGTGACACCGAATCATGTGTAGGCTGTAACCGCTGTGTTCGCAACTGCCCTGTTGAAACTGCAAACATAGTAATGCTGGACAGCAAAGGCGACATCAAGGTGGATATTGACGCTGAAAACTGCATAGCTTGTGGGGAATGCATCAAAGTGTGCCGACACGGTGCGCGGAGCTATACAGACGACACCGAAGTTTTTCTAGACGACCTGCGGCACGGAGCGCAAATTGCCGTCATGATTGCCCCAGCCGTCCGTGCGAACCGCATAGAATTGGGCCGGCTCATTGCATGGCTCAGGGCGCTTGGCGCCGCTAAAATTCACGATGTTTCGCTGGGCGCCGACTTGTGCATCTGGGCGCACGTCCGCTACCTGCAGCAGCACCCCAATTCTCCTATCATAACCCAGCCATGCCCTGCAATCGTCAACTACATACTGAAATACCGCCCAAAACTGATCAGGTACCTCTCTCCTGTGCAGGGCCCGATGGCTAGTTCGGCGATCTACATGACAAGATACGAAAAAATAGGCATGCCAATAGCAGCGATTTCGCCATGCATTTCCAAAACCCATGAGTTTGAAAGCACCGGCCATGCCAAATACAACGTCACGTTTGAAAAACTGTTCAATTACATCGACGAACACGGCATAACCTTGCCCACGCAGCCTTCGGGCTTCGATCATTACGACTGTGCGCTGGGCAGTGTTTTTTCCACGCCGGGGGGGCTTAAGGAAAACATCGAATTTTTCCTTGGCAACTCCCTTAGCATAGACCGCGCCGAAGGCAAGCATGTGGTATACCGCAAACTGGACGAGTACGACGAGCAGCATGGAGTGGACCTGCCCAACGTGTTCGACGTGCTCAACTGCGAAGAGGGCTGCAACATGGGCCCCGCAAGCGCGAACCAAAGCAGTTTTTTCCAAGTGAGCCGGGCGATGGACAAGGCGAGGAAAGCTGCGTGGGAAGGCCGCGACGCCAGCTATTTTGAAGCTCTTTACGAGGAATACGACACCAAACTGCAACTGAACCATTTTCTGCGCAGCTACACGCCAATGCCGGCGCATTCTGCCAGCGTTACGGACGCCGATATAGAGAAAGCATACATGATGATGAACAAAGACACCGATGCAAAGCGGAAATTCGATTGCGGCGCCTGCGGGTCTGACACGTGCCTCGGCATGGCGCGCAAACTCGCGCTTCACGTGAACATTCCGGAAAACTGCTTGCAGAGCAGCCGCTTGAAAATTGAAGCGGAGCAGCAGGTGCTTTCCGACCTCCACAGGATCAACCTAGACAATGCCGAGGAGATAGAGCGGGACATAGACCAGATAAAGGGCCATGTGGAACAGCTTTGGTCCAACATCAGCGCAGTGAACAGCGCCATATCCGGATTTGACAAAGTTGAAGACATTATCAACAACATATCGTTTCAAATCAACATAATCGCCATCAACGCGTCTATTGAAGCGGCAAGGCTTGGCGAGGTGGGCAAGGCGTTCAGCGTAATCGCCGAGGAGGTGAGAAAGCTGGCTAGGGTCACACAGGAAACCATGGCAGAAAACCATGCGATGATTGCAGGAGCCACGGGCACAATGGGCGGCATGAACGCGATGATAAAGCAGATTCTTGATTCCGTAACCTCGGCATACGACAGGATAACGGAGATAAACCGAGCAAACGCAGAGAATAGCAGTTTGCAAATTTAGCGTTTTTATGTTAAAATTCTACTTGTATATATGAAAAATAGAGCGTGACACAGGAACCGTCCCCTTTTGTCACAGTCAGGGGGTCCAAATGACTATCAGCGACATAAAAAACATCCTCGACTGCATGGTCCTTTGCGGCGAGGACCGGCTTGGCACCGACATAAACACAGCCGACGGCGCGGACATGATGTCTGACGTCCTTGCTTTTGCCAGTGAACACGGGGTGCTGCTCACCGGGCTTGTCAACTCGCAGGTAGTGCGCACCGCTGAAATGATGGATATAACGTGCATCATCTTCGTGCGCGGCAAGACGCCCGATCAATCCATAATTGACCTTGCCGGCAATTGTGGCATCGTGATCATGAAAACACGGGAGAAGATGTTCTCCGCGTGCGGAAAACTGTACGAAGCCGGCATGCGGAGCGGGGCAAGCGGCACATGAGCGCGATTGAACTCAAATACGCCATCCCCGGTGACGATTTCACGCGGGCCGGCGAGGCGTCTTCATCGATAAAAATGCGCCTTAAGCAGATGGGGTTCGACCCCTGTTTCATCCGGCGCGTGGCCATAGCCGTTTACGAAGGGGAAATCAACATGGTCATTCACGCAAACGGCGGCGAAATCGTTGTGAACATTTCCCCTGCGAGCACCGATATAACCCTGACCGACGATGGCCCTGGGATTCCAGACGTTGAGCTTGCCATGAAAGCAGGGTTTTCGACTGCGCCTGAAAATGTGAGAAACCTCGGGTTTGGTGCCGGGATGGGGCTGCCAAACATGAAAAAATACACAGACGAAATGGACATTCAATCGGAAGTCGGCGTGGGCACGACTGTGAGGATGAAGGTATATGCCAATGCAACGTGAACAACATGACACTTTTTTCCATTCGGTGCATTTGGAAAAGGACCTGTGCAAAGGGTGCATCAACTGCATAAAGCGCTGCCCTACGCAGGCGATAAGGGTGCGAAACGGCAAGGCGAACATAACGAAAGAATTCTGCATAGACTGCGGAGAGTGCATACGCATATGCTCCCACCATGCAAAAAAGGCGGTTTTCGACCCCTTTGACATTCCGGGCAGATTCGAATACACAGTGGCTCTGCCGGCGCCGTCGCTCTTTGGGCAGTTCAACAACCTGGACGACCCTGCGATAGTGCTGCAGGGGCTGCTTGACATTGGCTTTGACGATGTGTACGAGGTGAGTGCCGCAGCAGAGCTCGTGTCCGAACTGACGCGCAACAAGATTGCCGAAGGCAATTGCCCGCTGCCGATCATATCATCGGCTTGCCCATCTGTCGTGAGGCTCATCAGGGTGCGGTTCCCCAGCCTTCTCGAACTGATGCCACCGCTGAACCCGCCCATAGACGTAGCGGCAGCGGCGGCGGCGCGCATAGCCGTTGAAAAATCCGGATTGCCTCGCGAAAAGATAGGGATCATTTTCATTTCGCCCTGCCCGGCAAAAGTAACAGCGGTTTACTCGCCTCTGGGCATGGAAAAATCAGAGGTCGACGCGGTATTTGCCATAAGCGACGTCTATCCGCGGCTGCTTCAAGTGATGAAGCACGACGCAAACAGCGCAGCAGCATCAAAAAGCGGCAAGATAGGCATAGGCTGGGGCGGCAGCGGAGGTGAAGCCGACGGCCTTTTAAACGACAATTACTTGGCAGCCGACGGCATCGAGAACGTCATTCGGGTGCTTGAAGACCTGGAAGACGGGAAGCTTCAGGAAGGGCTTGAATTCATTGAGCTGAACGCTTGTGCGGGAGGCTGCGTAGGAGGGGTGCTGACAGTTGAGAACCCCTTCATCGCAAAGACGAAGCTAAAGCGCCTTAAAAAATACATGCCGGTGGCCTTAAACCATCTGGACGGCGTCGTCCCTGACGGGGCTTACCAGGATTTCCCCATCAAGTACGAGCCAGTATACAGGCTTGGCGAAGGCATTGAAGAAAACATAGCACTGATGGCAAAAGCCGAGGAACTCATGTCCAGGCTGCCCGATCTGGACTGCGGCTCCTGTGGGGCACCGACCTGCGAAGCATTCGCGAAAGACGTAGTTTGCGGCATTGCGAAGGAAAAGGAGTGCATTCATCTCTTGCGGGATTATTTGCACAAATTGTCTAACGAGATAGGCGATTAGCCGATTTATTTGAAGGAGGGGACTATGCTTGTTGGAGAACTGGTTGACCTGCCGGGGCTGACGCTGGTAAACAGCGGAGCAGAGCCACAAAGAAGCATCGAAAGCGCCTTTTGCTGCGACTTGCTAAGCCTTGTTATGAGCAGGGCGCCGGCCGGGTGTGCATGGGTGACGGTCATGGGCAATGTCAATTCGGTGGCTGTCGCCGTGCTTGCCGACATAGCCTGCGTGGTCCTCGCAGAGGGCGCCGCATTCGACGACACAGCACTGAAACGTGCCGAAGAGAAGGGCGTTGCCCTGTTCAAGACCGATTTGCCCGTCTTCGAAGCGGCTCTTTCGATTCACAGCATGCTTGGCAACAGAGATGATTAAACTGTCCTACGACCTGCACATCCATTCCTGCCTTTCGCCTTGCGCCGACGACGACATGACCCCGGCAAACATAGCGGGCATGGCTTACGTCAAAGGGCTCGACGTCATAGCGCTCACCGACCATTGTTCTGCCCGCAACTGCCCGGCGCTGATGCAGGCGGCAAAAGAGTACGGCATTACGGTCATACCCGGCATGGAGGTCTGTACTTCGGAGGAGATACATGTCGTTTGCCTTTTCCCTGATTTGAAGAGTGCGCTGGATGCCAGCGCAGACGTGTACGCCCACTTGCCAAACATAACAGGCGGAAAAGGCCTTTTCGGCAACCAGCTTGTTATGGACGAGTTCGACAACGTAATAGAAAGCGTAAAGCGCCCCCTGTGGCTGCCGACGACGATAAGCTTTAGCGAGCTTTTCGCGCTAGTGGAAGACAGCTTGGGCGTATTCATACCTGCGCACATCGACCGCCCTTCTGCAAGCGTGCTGTCGCAGTTGGGTTTTGTGCCGCCGGGCAGCCGTTTCACTTGCACTGAAGTCGGCGACGTTTCCAACCTGCCGTTATTGCTGGCTAAGCATGATTATTTGCGTGGTTGCAACATCATAAGCTCGTCAGACGCCCACTCATTGTGGCAAATGAACGAAGCGGTCAATCACATAGAAGCAGAATCACGGAAGCTCCCTGACATTTTCAATGCATTGACAAACAGGAGCCAGCCAAAAAAATAAGGGAAAGAGATAATAAAGTGTGGATTTTTTGGCAAAAATTTGTTAAAATATCTTCATCTGATATAATAATTCCATTCATTAAGGAGGAACAATAATGGCAAAAAAAATAAGCCAGATCCCGTTTAAGGGAACACCGGAGCAGGAGGCGGAACTAACCAGCATCATAGACTCCTATTCGGCGGACAGGAACGCGCTGATGCCCATCCTGCAAGAAGCGCAGGATATCTACGGATACTTGCCGATAGAGGTGCAGACGATTATTGCCAGGCGCATGGGCATTCCGCTTGAGGAGGTCTACGGCATCGTGACCTTCTACACTCAATTCTCCTTGGAACCCAAGGGCGAGTACAACATTATGGTCTGTTTGGGCACCGCATGCTACGTGAGGGGGGCTGGCGACATACTGGAGCGCATGAAAGAAAGGCTCGGCATTGAGCCGGGAGGCTGCACCTTGGACGGGAAGTTTTCTCTTGAGGCGTGCCGATGCATTGGCGCCTGCGGGCTGGCGCCGGTTCTGATGGTAAATGAAGAAGTCTACGGGCGGCTGACCGTGGACGATGTTGATAGAATAGTAGCGAAATACGAATAATGGAGGAGTTGTCGCTTAACGTGCTCGATGTCGCACAGAACGGAATTACGGCAGGGGCGACGCTTATGCGGATTTCTGTGGATGCCGACAGCGGAGAAGACACCCTTGTAATAGAAATAAAGGACAACGGCTGCGGAATGTCGCCCGAACAGGTTAGTTCGGTAGAAGACCCTTTTTTCACCACCCGCACGACCAGGCCTGTAGGGCTGGGGGTGCCACTGTTCAAGATGGCGGCCGAGCAGAGCGGCGGACGGTTCGAAATCGTCTCAGAGCAAGGCGCCGGAACGGTGGTGAGGGCAGAGTTCGGCCTGTCGCACATAGACCGAATGCCGCTGGGGGACATCAACTCAACCATATGCACCTTGGTGACTTTCAACCCCGATGTGAATTTCGTTTACGAGTATAAAGCCGACGGCGAGGGGTTCACCCTCGACACCAGGGAGTTTCGGGCGATACTGCAAGGGATTCCGCTAGACTCCCCCGAAGTTTTGGCATATATCAGGGAATACCTCGAAGAAAACACGAAAGAAGTTGGATTAGTGATTTAGGCAGAGGCAGAAAGCAATTAATTCAAATAAAAGACTTACAAGAAAGGTGTGATAGAATGAAAACATTGGAAGAACTGCAGGCCATAAGGGACAAGATGCAAACACAAGTCGGGCTGCGCCAAGACGGCGAGGCGAAGACGAGGGTCGTCGTGGGGATGGCTACCTGCGGCATAGCGGCAGGCGCGCGCCCTGTGCTGAACACTTTTGCAGACCTTGTGCAGAAAAAGGGGCTGACCAACGTTCTGGTGACGCAGACAGGCTGCATAGGCCTTTGCCAGTACGAGCCGATAGTCGAGATAACAGTGCCGGGCCAAGAAAAGGTCACCTATGTGAAAATGGACGCAGACAAGGCCAGCGAAGTGGTGGAGCAACACCTCAAGCGCGGCGTTATAATAGGGAAGTACACCATCAACGCTGAAGACGTTGCAAAATAAAGGAGGAGAAAATAATGTATCGTTCACATGTTTTAGTTTGCGGCGGAACGGGCTGCACCTCCTCGGGCAGTAAGGCTGTTATCAAGAGGCTGGAGGCAGAAATCCTTGCACACGGGTTGTCCGACGAGATACAGGTTGTGCAGACAGGCTGCTTTGGGCTGTGCGAGATGGGGCCGATCATGATCGTCTACCCTGACGCCAGCTGCTACTCGAAAGTCAAAGAAGAGGACATCCCCGAAATAGTGGCGGAGCACCTGCTGAAGGGGCGCCCGGTAGAGAGGCTGCTCTATGTCGAGACAGTCGACGGGGGAGGCATCCGCTCACTCAACGAAACGAACTTCTACAAGAAACAGTGCAGGGTCGCCCTGCGCAACTGCGGCGTTATCAACCCGGAGGTCATTGACGAGTACATCGCCTATGACGGGTACATGGCGCTGGGCAAGGTCCTAAACGAAATGACGCCGGACGGCGTCATCCAGTGCGTAACGGACAGCGGCCTGCGGGGCCGAGGCGGCGCAGGATTCCCCACAGGGTTGAAGTGGGGCTTTGCGAAGAAAAACGACGCCGACCAGAAGTACGTTTGCTGCAATGCAGACGAAGGGGACCCCGGCGCCTTTATGGACCGCTCGGTGCTTGAGGGAGACCCCCACGCCGTGCTGGAAGCCATGGCCATAGCCGGGTACGCGATAGGCGCGACGCAGGGCTACATATACATACGCGCCGAATACCCCATTGCAGTCAAGCGCCTTAAAATTGCCATTGGCCAAGCCAGAGAGTACGGGCTTTTAGGCAATAACATATTGGGCACTGATTTTTGCTTTGACCTTGACCTGCGGCTCGGAGCAGGGGCTTTCGTCTGTGGAGAGGAAACCGCGCTGATGGCGTCCATAGAGGGCAAGCGCGGAGAGCCGCGCCCGCGCCCGCCGTTCCCTGCGGAAAAAGGGCTCTTGGGCAAACCTACGATACTCAACAACGTTGAGACTTACGCCAACATACCGCAAATCATATTAAAGGGTTCCGATTGGTTTGCGTCGATGGGCACGGAGCGCTCAAAAGGCACGAAGGTGTTCGCGCTGGGCGGCAAGATAAACAACACCGGGCTTGTGGAGGTGCCCATGGGCACTACGCTGCGCGAGATTATTGAGGAAATCGGAGGCGGCATACCAAACGGGAAGAAGTTCAAAGCAGCTCAGACCGGCGGCCCGTCGGGAGGCTGCATACCGACGGAGCACATCGATACGCAGATCGACTATGACAACCTCGTGGCGATAGGGTCGATGATGGGTTCCGGCGGCATGATTATCATGGACGAGGACAACTGCATGGTGGACATCGCAAAATTCTTCCTGGATTTCACCGTCGACGAGTCCTGCGGCAAATGCGTGCCGTGCCGCATAGGCACTAAGCGCATGTACGAGATGCTGGAAAAGATAACGTCAGGCAGGGGCGAGCTTGAAGACCTCGACAAGCTGGAAAAACTTTGCTACCACATACAGAAAAACGCGCTATGCGCACTGGGCCAGACCGCGCCAAACCCGGTGCTTTCGACCATGCGCTACTTCCATGACGAATACGTCGCCCACGTGGTCGACAAAAGGTGCCCGGCGGGAGTGTGCAAGGCACTGATGTCCTACTTCATCGGCGACCTGTGCATCGGCTGCACTGCCTGTGCCAAGGCTTGCCCGGTCGACGCCATATCGGGCGCGGTGAAAGGCAAACACAAGATTGACCAGACGAAGTGCATCAAGTGCGGGGCTTGCATGAAAGCTTGCAGGTTCAACGCAGTCACAAAAGGGTAACTTAGGTAGAAAGAGAAAGGAATGAAAGTTATGGTGAATATAAAGATTAACGGAATTGCGGTTAGCGCACCTGAAGGTTCCACGGTACTTGAGGCTGCAAGATTGGCCAACATACGGATTCCCACTCTGTGCTACCTGAAAGAAATAAACGAAATCGGTTCCTGCCGCATTTGCGTGGTGGAGGTGAAGGGCGCAAAAACATTGGTGGCGTCCTGCGTACACCCTGTCAGCGAGGGCATGGAGGTGTTCACGTCCACTCCGGATGTGCTGCAGAGCCGCAAGCAGACATTGGAGCTGATCCTGTCAGACCATGACAGGCGTTGCCTGAGCTGCGTCAAAAGCAACAGGTGCGAGCTCCAGGCATTGTGCAACGAACTAGGGGTAGAGGACGAGGGCGCCTACGACGGCGAAAAAACCACCCATGAACTCGACTTCAGCACCAAGCACATGTTCAGGGACAACAACAAGTGCATCGTATGCAGGCGCTGCGTCGCCGCATGCGACAAGCTGCAGAGCGTGGGGGTGCTCGGTGCCAACGACCGGGGCTTCGTGACAAAGGTCGGCTGCGCTTTCGACATGGATTTGGATGAAACAGCCTGCGTGTCCTGCGGCCAATGCATCGTGGCTTGCCCCACAGGCGCACTGTCGGAGATCGACAACACCGGCGAAATATGGGCGGCGCTGGCAGACCCGTCAAAGCACGTAGTCGTGCAGACGGCGCCGTCGGTGCGCGTCACGCTGGGAGAGGAGTTTGGTTTGCCCATCGGCACGAACGTGCAGGGGCAGATGGCCGCAGCGCTGCGCCGCTTGGGCTTTGACAAGGTGTTCGACACCGACTTTGCGGCAGACCTTACCATCATGGAAGAGGCCCACGAGCTGCTTGAACGTGTAAAGAGCAGGGGCATACTCCCTATGATAACATCCTGCTCGCCGGGCTGGATCAGGTTTTGCGAGCAATTTTACCCGGACATGATTCCAAACCTTTCAACATGCAAATCGCCACAGCAGATGTTCGGGGCAGTCGTCAAGAGCTACTACGCTGAAAAAACAGGCATCAACCCCAAGGACATCGTAGTGGTGAGCATCATGCCCTGCGTGGCGAAAAAATTCGAGCTCGGCCGCGACGACCAGGCAGCCAACAATGTGCCTGACGTGGACATCGCCGTGTCCACAAGGGAGCTTGGCCGCATGATAAGGCGGGCAGGCATAAAATTCGCTGACCTTCCCGAAGAAACCTTTGACAGCCCTCTTGGGCTCGGGACCGGCGCCGGCCACATATTCGGCGCGACAGGCGGTGTCATGGAGGCGGCGCTCCGCACAGCCGTCGAGACGCTGACCGGCGAGCGCTTGGACGCGCTTGAGTTTGAACAGGTGCGCGGCACGGACGGCATAAAGGAAGCGTCTTACAACGTTGCGGGCATGGATGTGAAAGTCGGCATTGCGAACGGCCTTTCAAACGCGAGGAAGCTGCTGGACTCAGTGAAGTCCGGAGAGAAGCAGTACCATTTCATAGAGATAATGGCATGCCCCGGCGGCTGTGTGAACGGCGGCGGCCAGCCGGTGCAGTTCGCAGAGGTGCGCAACTTCACTGATCTTAAGGCACTCCGCGCCAAGGGGCTCTAC
>WRJV01000292.1 GCA_009778415.1 Clostridiales bacterium
AGACCCAGCGACAACCCTATGATAATGCACATAGCAAGGGCGTCCGACATCGGTCAGCTCACGCCCGCCATAAGCCAAACCGCTGTGTCGCTCATCGACAGTTTCTGGCCCGGACCCCTGACCCTGGTAGTCTGGAAGCGGCCGGAAGTCCCGGATGCGGCGACGGGCGGGCTCGGCACGGTGGCGGTACGGATGCCGGACGACGCTGCGGCACTTGCGCTGATCAGGGAGGCCGGCTGCCCAGTTGCTGCGCCAAGCGCAAACCTCTCAGGGAGGCCCAGCCCGACAAAACCTTCGCACGTCCTCGATGACCTTTCCGGCAAAATCGATGCCATCATCCTAGGCGGGGAGTGCAGGGTGGGCATAGAGTCAACCGTCCTCGACGTAACCGGGGAAACGCCCACTGTCTTGAGGCCGGGGGTCGTGACGGCGGAAGACATAGAAGCGGTGATCGGCTGCCGCGTAGAGCTTGACCCGACCCTTCTGGGGTTTGATCCTGCTCACCCAATGAAGGGGGTCTTCGGCGAGCATGACACTGTAGCCTTTACTCCAAAAGCGCCGGGCATGAAATACAGGCATTATGCGCCAAGGGCTGAAATGGCGGTAATAGAAGGGCTGCCAAGCAAGGTGAGAAGCGAGATCGAGCGCATTAAAGCAGCCAACGAGAGGATTGGAAACCGCGTCGGCGTCGTGCTTTTTGAAGAGAAGGCCTTCAGGGAAGCGGCACATGATTTCTTCGCAAAGCTCAGGGAAATGGACAGCGAAGAAGTTGACCTGATTCTTGCCGGGGCGCTCTCGGACACAGACGGCGTGGGCTTTGCCGTGATGAACAGGATGTTGAAATCGGCTGGCTACAACATCATAAAGGTATAGCCACCAATCACCACGTGTATACGCAGTGCGCGGGCATCGCCTGCGTCAGGAGACAGGGGGATGTTTCATGAAGATAGCGGTAGCAAGCGACCATGGGGGTTTTGCGCTTAAAGAAGGGATTAAAGAGTTCTTGGCTTCCAGGGGCGTGGAAATTGCCGATTTGGGTACGCACACTGAACAGCCTGTGGACTACCCCATTTACGGGAAAGCGTGCGCGGAAGCGGTGGCGACGGGGGAAGCCGACGGCGGGATTGCCGTCTGCGGAACCGGCATCGGCGTTTCGATAGCGGCAAACAAAGTCCGGGGCATCAGGTGCGCACTATGCACGGATGCGCACATGGCGGCTTTGGCAAAGAGGCACAACAACGCAAACATGCTTGCCTTGGGCGGCAGGACAACCGGCATAGAAAAGGCAGCAGAAATAATTGGGACGTGGCTTGACACGGAGTTTGAAGGCGGGCGGCACCAGCGAAGGGTTGACATGCTCGATGAAATGTAGGAGGGAAAAAGCATGGGAAAAGTGTATGTATTCGATCATCCGCTGATTCAGCACAAAACGGCGATGATCCGAAAGACTGAAACAAGCGTGAAGGATTTCCGCGAGCTCGTCAGGGAAATAGCGATGCTGATGTGCTACGAAGCGACGAGGGACCTGCCGCTGATGGAGGTGGACATCGAAACCCCCATTTGCGCCACAAAGGTCAAAATGCTCAGGGGCGAGGACATAGCCATTGTCCCTATTCTACGGGCGGGGCTTGGGATGGTGGACGGCATGCTGGCCTTGGTTCCAAACGCCAAAGTTGGGCATGTCGGGCTTTACAGGGACCCGGACACCCATGAACCTGTCGAATACTACTGCAAGCTGCCGGGCGACGTGGACAAAAGGCAGGTGTTCGTGCTGGACCCCATGCTTGCGACCGGCGGCAGCGCGGCGGCGGCGATCAGCTTCATTAAGGAGAAAGGCGCACAGAAAATAAGCTTCATGTGCCTGATAGCGGCACCGGAGGGGATAGAAGTGCTGCTGCGGGACCATCCTGACGTTGACATTTACATTGCGGCGAAGGACGAAAAATTAAACGATCACGCGTACATCGTGCCCGGCCTTGGGGATGCAGGGGACAGATTGTACGGCACGAAGTAACGGAGGTAGACATGGGTTTTGATTTTATAAGGGACGACGTAAGCAAGCACACCAACGTGTTTGATGTGTTGAAAGAACGGGGCTTCATCGAGCAGGTGACCTACGAGGACGAGGTCCGCGAACTGCTTGGCAGAGAGAAAATTAAATTCTACATAGGGTTCGACCCTACTGCCGACAGCCTCCACATAGGCCATTTCATGCAGACCATCACGATGATGTACATGCAGAAGTTCGGGCACGTTCCGATTGTCCTCATCGGCAGCGGAACGGGGATGGTCGGCGACCCTTCGGGCAGGTCCGACATGCGGAGCATGATGACGAAAGAGCGGCTGATGGAGTACGGCGAAAAATTTGAACGGCTTTTTGGGAAGTTCATCGATTTTTCAGACGGTAAAGCGATATGCGTCAACAACGCCGAATGGCTCCTCCAGCTGAATTACGTGGATTTCCTGCGCGACATAGGGAAGCATTTTTCAGTCAACACCATGCTCAGGGCTGACTGCTACAAGCAGCGCCTCGAAAAGGGCCTCACCTTCCTCGAACTGAACTACATGCTGATGCAAGCCTATGATTTCCTTGTGCTTTCGCGTAGGCACGACTGCAAGGCGCAGTTCGGAGGCAACGACCAGTGGGCCAACATCCTGGCCGGCGTGGACCTCACAAGGCGCGAAGATTCCAAGCAGGTTTACGGTATGACCTTTGCCCTACTGACCACAAGCGAGGGCGTGAAGATGGGCAAAACCGTAAAGGGCGCACTTTGGCTTGACGCAAACAAGACATCTCCTTACGAGTTCTACCAGTACTGGCGGAACGTGGAAGACGCCGACGTCCGCAAATGCCTTTGTCTTCTGACTTTCCTGCCGATGGAGGAAGTGGAGGAATTGTCGTCGCTTGAGGGCGAAAAGATCAACCATGCAAAAGAAGTGCTGGCGTTTGAGGTTACAAAGCTTATACACGGCGAAGAGGAAGCCAAAAAAGCCCAAGACGGCGCAAGAGCGGCCTTCAGCGGCGGCGGCATAGGCGGCAGCATGGACAACATTCCCTCCACCCAAATCCCAGCCAGCGAATTCGAAGGCGACGGGATGGGCATAGTCGCGCTGATAAAGCGCCTCGGGCTGGTCCCCAGCAACGCCGAAGGCTTCAGGACAATTGAGCAGGGCGGCCTTGCCATTGGAGACGTCAAGGTAACCGACGCCAAGCTTATGATAAAGGCAGACAGCTTCGAAGAAGGAAAGATCATAATTAAAAAAGGAAAGAAAACTTATCACATGGTCGAGCTTTGCTAGTGGGGGAGATAGTTGGATTGGGGGTTTTGGGTTGGTAGTTGGGTTGAGTTGGTAGTTGGTAGTTGGTAGTTGGTAGTTGGTAGTTGGATTGAGTTGGTAGTTGGTAGTTGGTAGTTGGATTGAGTTGGTAGTTTTTAGTTGGTAGTTGGTAGTTGGGCGATAGTTGGATTGAGTTGGTAGTTGGTAGTTGGGAATGGGGAACTGCCGCCGCTGTGGCGACAGCAGTTCTTTTGCTATTGTGACAGTAGTTCTTTTGCTATTGTGACAGCAGTTTTTTTGCTATTGTGACAGCAGTTCTTTTGCTACTGTGCCAACAGTTCTTTTGTAAACCGCGAGATTTCAGCAAGACCCGCTTCCAGCATTTCCGGGTCGAAAGCGTACCCGATGCGCACGAAGCCTTCTGTGTCCATTACGCTGCCCGGCAGTATCATGACGCCTGTGCTTTCTAGCAGCTTCAGGCAGAAATCCTTTGATGGAATGTCGAAGTTGAGTTTGACGAACGCAGTGGTGCCGCCGTTTGGCCTGACATAGGAGAAATTTGGGTTTGAATTCACCCAGTGGTCGATTATTTCGATGTTGTCCCTTACGATTTTCAGGTTTCGCTCGACTATTTTCCCCTTGTGCGCAAGTGCTGCCGCTGCAAGGTAATCGTCGAGGACTCCGCAGCTGATAGTCGTATAGTCGCGGTGCTTGTTGACCAGCGAGACCACTTCTTTTGGTGCGGCGACCCAGCCAATGCGGAGCCCGGCCAAGGAGAACGTTTTGGACATGCTTGACGTGCTGACGCCTTTTTCGTACAGGTCTGCAATCGAGTCAGTGAAATTTTCGCCCTCGTGGGTGAGCCCTCTGTAGGTTTCGTCCGACAGGATGTATGCGCCGTAAGGCCTGACGATATCGATGAGCCTAGTTAGGTAGTCCTTGTCCATCACTGAGCCGGACGGGTTGTTCGGGTTGTTCAAACATACGAGCTTTACGTTGGGGTTCATGTATTCTTTGAGCAGGCCGAGATTCGGCAGGTATCTGTTTTCCATGTTTAGCGGGAGGATTTTGACTTTGGCACCGATGGATTCGGGGATCGAGTAGAGCTGCTGGTATGTTGGCAGCACTGAGACGACCTCGTCGCCGGGTTCCACAAGGGCGTTGATGGCAAGCGAGTTGGCGCCAATCGCTCCGTGAGTCGCCGTGATGTTTTCAGGCTTTATGCTCGAATACAGGCTGCAAACGCCTTCTTTGAATCCGGGGCTGCCCTCTATGTGGCTGTAGGTCAAGCGGAACGACAAAATGTCATTCAATATCCTATCCTTGTCGCCGGTCAGCTCAAGGAACTCGTTTACAGTCAAAGTGGAAACGCAGGTTTCAGCCAAGTTGTACCGGCAATTGTCCTCATAGGCGTTCATGTATAGCTCAACGCCGAAATCCTTGATTTTCATGCAGAAAAGCCTCCTTTCACAGTTCTACGACCGAACCGATGTTTTTTTCTTCCGCAGATTTTAGGGCACGATTAGCCACCATCAGGTCCTGCAAAGCTATTCCCGTGGAATCAAAAATCGTAATGTCGCGTTCTGACAATCGCCCTTCCTTGCTCCCGCAAATGAGGTCGCCGATTTCACCGATGATCGAATCCTTTGCAATCATGCCTTTTTTGACCGGAATTTCGCATTCTCCAACATTTACCGCTTGAACAATGTCGTCAACGAAGACCCTCGCCCGCGAGAATATGCGCTCGTCAATTTCCTGCTTTCCGGACATGTCTGCGCCGATGCAGCTGAAGTGAGTCCCTTCGCGCACCCATTCGTTAGAGACTATTGGTTTGTGGGCGGGCGTTGCAGTGATGATAACATCGCTGTTTTCAACAGCAGACTTGATGTCGGAAACCGCCTCGAAAGCGACGTCGAACTTCTTGGCAACTGTTTCGTAATCCTCGCTGCCAGGATCGTATTTAGAGAGGAAGCTGCCCATCAGCACCGACTTGATCCTTGCGGCAAAACTGACAGTGTTGTCGCTGAGCAACGGATCGTAAACCCTTACTTTCCTTATATTGTCAAGGGCGATGAGGCTTGCCGCTACCTGGTACGTCGCTTGGTGCCCCGCACCCACCATGAGCAGGTTCTCCGAGCCTTTTCTGGCAAGGTGTTTTGCGCCTATGGCGCCGGCGGCACCTGTCCGCATGCCGGTCAAGTGCTCTGCGCTCAGCAGGCCCAGCGGTTTTCCGGTTGTGATGTCGAAGACCATGACTGTCCCGGTAAGCAGCGGCATCCCTTTTTCTGCGTTGCCAGAGAACCATGACACGAGCTTGAGGCCGAATATTCCAGCGTCCTCCAGCAGCCCTGATTTGATGTCCATGTCAGCGACGCCGGGCTCGAATTCATGGAAAACCAATGGGAACAGCTTGCCGGCGCCCCGCGATTTCATCGCATACACTTCTTCGATGTCTTTGATAACTGTTTTCATTTCCAGGACTTCTTCAGTCTGCTCTAGGTTTAATATTCTGATTGGATACATGTGAACCCTCCGTTTTTTAGTTTGTAGTTTTTAGTTGGTAGTTGGTAGTTGGTAGTTGGTAGTTGGTAGTTGGTAGTTTGTAGTTTTTGGTTGGTAGTTGGTAGTTGGTAGTTTGTAGTTGGTAGTTGGTAGTTGGTAGTTGGTAGTTGGTAGTTGGTAGTTGGTAGTTGGTAGTTTGTAGTTGGTAGTTTTTAGTTGGTGTAGTGCGTCAGAACAAACGAGGGCAATTTCGTCTTTTTTTACAAATTAAAATATGCGGCAATCCAGCAAATATTTCGCTTATTGTTCAGTAGCGTTTATGCCGCGAAAGCCAATTTGCAGTGAGGGTGGGGATGGTAGCCTTGCATTGGCTTCATCCATTTTCATTTGCATCAATTGCCCTCATATAAAATGACGTTCTACAGGTTGGTGGTTATGCTTAGTATATACCAGTCTTATGCGCACTGCAACGGTTTCGGGCGATTTTTAAAAAAATCGTTTGACTTTGCACTCCAAAAATTGTAAAATAATACTGCATGTTTTTTTATGGCGCAGGCTGGGCTTCCGGCCGTGGCCAAAACGTTACAACAGTTGGGCCGAAAACGATTTGATGTCAAATCCGAGTAGGCAGGGAGGTTTGAATGAAATCATTTATTGCAAAGCCTCATGAAGTGGAGAGAAAGTGGTACGTCATCGACGCCGACGGTAGGACGCTCGGCAGGCTGGCGACGGAGGCCGCTTCCATTTTGAGGGGCAAGAGAAAGCCGATTTTCACGCCACATGTTGATACAGGCGACTATGTGATTGTAATCAACGCGGAAAAAGTGGCAGTAACAGGCAAAAAGAGAAAAGAAAAGATCTACAAGCGCTACACCGGGTACCCGGGAGGTTTGAGGGAGATCACTTTCGAGAAGCTGCAGGCCAAAAAACCGGAGGAAATAGTGAGGCACGCCATCAAAGGCATGATGCCGGACGGCAAGCTCGGAAGGCAAATGTTCAAGAAACTAAAAGTCTACGCGGGACCAAACCACGTCCATGCAGCGCAGAAACCTGAAGTTTGGGAATTTTAAGGAAGGGGAGGAATAGACAATGGCTGCAAAAATGCAATACCAGGGAACAGGCAGAAGAAAATCATCAATCGCCAGGGTCAGGTTGATCCCCGGAAAAGGCGTGATAACAATCAACAAAAAGTCCTTGGACGAGTACTTTGGGATGGAAATCCTCAAGCGCGAAGTAAGGAGGCCCTTTGAAGTTGCAGGCGCGGAAGGCAAGTTCGACGTCATCGCCACAGTGCATGGCGGCGGGTTCACCGGACAGGCGGGCGCACTCAGGCACGGCATTTCAAGAGCCCTTTGCGTGGCAGACAGCGACGCCTACAGGCCGCAGTTGAAAGCCGTAGGGTTTCTGACAAGGGATCCGAGGATGAAGGAAAGAAAGAAATACGGCCTAAAGAAAGCGAGGAGGGCGAGCCAGTTCTCAAAACGCTAGACGATTCGACAAAGACCAAAGGCACAGGGCAAGCATGCCCTGTGCTAATATTTTTTTTGTCAAAATTCCCACTTGATTTTTTGTCAGAATTCATATATAGTTAATTATTATCAGCACTCTTATTCATTGAGTGCCAGAAGGAGGCATCAGATGAGCAAGTTTTTTAAAGAGTTCAAAGAGTTCGCGCTTCAGGGCAATGTGATAAACCTTGCGGTTGGCGTGATCATTGGGGTTGCCTTTCAAGGGGTGATAAGTTCCTTGACGGACAACATCATTTCGCCGATAATCGGCATTTTCGCGAAACAAAATTTTGACTACCTGCAGCTTGACGTTTTGGGAGTCTCGCTGAAATACGGGGCTTTCATCACCAGCGTCATCAATTTCTTAATCATGGCGTTTGTGGTTTTCTTGATTGTGCGCACTATGAACCGCGCCATGACCATCGGCAAAAAAGTGCCGGAGCCCGCAAAGCCGGCCACTAAGCAATGTGCCTACTGCTTCAGTGAGATAAACGCAAACGCGACGCGCTGCCCGGCATGCACTTCGGAACTGTAAGGAGGGATTAAAATGGCAAAGAAGCAGTTCAAGGCAGAATCCAGGAGATTGCTTGATTTGATGATCAACTCGATTTACACCCACAAGGAGATTTTCTTGAGGGAACTGATCTCAAACGCCAGCGACGCCATAGACAAGCTGTACTACCGCTGTCTGACGGAGGAGAACACCGGCATTTCAAGGGACGATTTCAAAATCAGAGTCACCGTCGACAAGGAAAACAGGGTTCTCAAGGTTTCGGACAACGGGGCAGGGATGAGCCGGGACGAGCTGGAATCAAACCTCGGGACAATCGCAAGGAGCGGCTCCATGCAGTTCAAGGACGGGATGGAGGCGAAAAAGGACGGGTTGGAGACGAGAGAGGAAATTGACATCATAGGGCAGTTCGGGGTGGGTTTTTACTCATCGTTCATGGTCAGCAGCAAGGTGCAGGTCGTAAGCAAAGCCTACGGCGATGAAGCGGCAAGCAGGTGGGAATCGTCTGGCGCAGACGGGTATTCTGTGGGAGCATGCGAAAAGGACGGCGTGGGCACCGAAGTGATCCTTACAATAAAAGAAGACACAGAAGACGAGAAATACGGCGAATTCCTTGAGGACTACACGATTAAATCCCTTATCAGGAGGTATTCAGACTACATTCGATACCCGATTTTGATAGGGGACGACGAAGCGCCGGCCAACAGCATGGTGCCAATCTGGAAGAAGAACAAATCGGAACTGAAGGATGAGGACTACAACGAGTTCTACAAGGAGAAATTCTTTGATTTCTCAGACCCCGCAAAGGTCATACACACCAACGTGGAAGGCGTCGTGACGTACAACGCGCTCCTTTACATACCAGAGCGGGCGCCCTACAACTATTACACAAAGGAGTTTGAAAAAGGCTTGCAGCTTTATTCGAGCGGCGTCCTGATCATGGACAAGTGCCCCGACCTAGTCCCCGACTACTTCAGCTTCGTAAAGGGGCTTGTGGATTCGCAGGACCTCTCCCTGAACATATCGCGGGAGATGCTGCAGCACGACAGGCAGCTTCGGGCAATTGAAACGAGACTTGAAAAGAAAATCAAGTCGGAGCTTCTGGAAATGCAGAAGAACGACAGGGGCAAATACGAAGAATTTTTCAAGAGCTTTGGCCTGCAGATCAAATTCGGGATATACGACAAGTTCGGGCTCCACAAGGACAACCTGAAGGACTTGGTCATGTTCTGCTCCTCACTGGACAAAACGCCAGTAACCTTTGCTGAATATGTGGGCAGAATGGTGCAGGATCAGAAGTACATCTACTACACATGCGGCGAAAGCGTCGATAAACTCGACAAGATGCCGCAGACCGAGCTACTGAAGGACAAGGGTTTTGAAATCCTCTATTGCACGGACGACGTCGATGAATTCGTGTTGAAAGTGCTGCTAGATTACGAAGGCAAGATGTTCAAATCGGTGTCAGACGAGGAGCTTGGGATAGACGAAAGCGATGAAGAGAAGGAAGCGGCAAAAAAGCAGGGCGAGGAGAGCAAGGAATTGTTTGGCGCCATGAAGGAAGCCCTCGGCGACAAAGTGGCAGAGGTGCGCCTGTCGCAAAGGCTGAAGAGCCACCCGGTGTGCTTTGCCAGCGGGGGCAGCCTTTCGATCGAAATGGAGAAGGTGCTCAACGCGATGCCGACAGACGAGAAAGTTAAAGCCGAAAAAATCCTTGAAATAAACGGGAACCACCAAGTATTCGGGGCCTTAAAGGACGCCTTGGAAAAGAAAAAGGACAACAGCAGCGACGAAACGCTCAAGGAATACTCGGAACTGCTGTACAGCCAGGCACTGTTGATAGAGGGGATGCCGATTGAAGACCCGGTGGCTTTTTCAAATTTGATATGCAAGCTGATGTAAGGCATAACTACCTGCGTCCGCGCCCCGGTGCGGGCGCTTTATATTGTGCGCGTGGAAAAAAACCACTTGCTTTATGGTGCGAATTCGCGCACGGTGATCAAATCCTGAATTGTTATGCCGTCAATCGTGCCGCCTGAAACAAAAAAATCAATTTCGTGCGTGGCGTCGCCCTGCGAATCCACCAGCAAATCCCCCTTGTACAGCAGGGTGATTTTGGTCTCGTTGTCGCTATTGTCCGTATGGGCGTCCACGTACTCCTTGCTTACGCCATAGGCGCTCAAGATGTTCGCCGTGCTGTCTGAGTGCGATACCCCGGCGCCGGTTTTCATTGCACCTGGCGTGGTCATGTCAATCGTTATGATTTTCCCTAAAAGGCAGGTGAACCAAACGTCGTCGTAGATGTAATAAACCTGGGGCGCAGGATAGCCGTGCCCATATGCGAACGTAGGCGAACCAAACTGTTTCCACATTTCGGTCACGTCCATGCCAAGGCTGATGGCGCTGCTGCCTTTGTTGACAGATGTGGTCTTCTTTGAAACTGACGGGAAAAGCGATTCGCCCGGCAGAAGCTTGTCTCCGCGCAGCCTCGTGTTTATAATGACTTGCCGGGTCTTTGAATCCCAAAACACGTCCATGTCCAAGGATTCCGAGATGAAACGGAGCGGCACGAACGTCCTGCTGCCAACAATCTTCGCAGGGACGTCCATAGCTTTTTCTTTTCCGTCAACCAGTGCGTAGCTGCTTCCGATATTCATTGTGACTGTGTGGTTTTTCCCGTCCACATAAGGGTCGTCGTTGTTTAGCGGCAGTTTTAAAAGCCTTTCGGTTTTTAAAAGCGTCACGGTGCCTGCCGCATTGTCGTACTTGACCTCCATGTATGCAGCTTCCGCGATTGCCCGGATAGGCACCATCAGCCGGCTGTTTTCGATGAAGGGTGCCTGATCGAAGGTCATCGTCCGGCTGTCCAACGTGACTACTATGCTGTCAGCCGCGAAAATCGGCCGCGCCAAAATAAAGCAAAACAAAGCAAGGCAAATGAAGGTAGCTCTTTTCATATTCATTTACTCTCCTTTTGACAAGTCAGATTTCAAGGCAAAACTTGTCTTTTAGGACAGGCTTGAGCTCCCGCAATATCTTATCGCACCCGCCTTCGGAATTCGATTCGATGTTTAGCGGCATAAGGGGGTCGTGCAGGGATTTTCTGAGCAAGCACCAGCCGTCGCCGTGCTCTTTGTCAAACGATATTCGGATGCCCTCATAGTTTGGCGCCACAACGGTCATGCCGGGCTGCGCCTCGGCGTATTGCCGCAGCGTTTCCAAGGCTTCGTCGGCAAATGAGCTTGAGTCTGCCGCTTCGACAGGAAGCCTTATCTCTCGGGCTTCAGCAGGTTCTTCAAGCTCTGCTATCAGACTTCCTATGGTTTTGCCTTCGGATGCCAGCTGCGCGGCCTTAATGACTATTTTTGTCGCAAGGTAGGCGCCGTCGTCAAGGAAATAGTTTTCTTTGTATGCGGCGTGGCCGGAGGTTTCGATCGCAAGCTGGCAGTCGACGCCTTCGGCGCCTAGGCTGATCGCTTTGTTTATGACGTTTTTGTAGCCCCTCTTGTAGCGAAAGTGCTCAAGGCGCAGTTTTTCCGTGAGGAAACTTGAGAGCTGGTCACTGGTAATGCTGTCTGTCACCACCGTAGTGCCCGGGTGGTCTTCCGCAATCAGTGCCGCAGCCATTGCCACAATGCCGTTCCTGCTTATTTCCCGCCCGTGCCCGCAGACCGCAGCCGAACGGTCCACGTCCGTGTCGAAAATCAGCCCCAAGTCCGAGCCACTGGCCTGCACTGCCGCAGAGATGCTTTTTACCGCTTCTCTGTCTTCAGGGTTTGGGGCATGGCCCGGAAACGTGCCGTCCGGGCTCAAATATTGGCTTCCGCTGACGTCGGCGCCAAGGGGCGCCAAGATGTCTGCCGCATAGAAGCCGCCTGCGCCGCTTCCGGCGTCGACAGCAATTTTGAGGCCTGCCAGCGGCTTTTCGAAATCTGCTTTGCTGTTTACTTCATTTTTTATCTTTTCCTTTAGGAAGCTGCAGTATGCATCTAGGAGATTTGATTTTTCAATGTCTTTTGCGCTTTTCTGGCGAGGTGTCTCCCCATACGCGGCAGAGAATATTATCCGCGAAACGTCTTCTTTGTTAAGGCCACCCTCCCTGTCGAAGTACTTGAAGCCGTTCCGATTGGCCGGAAGGTGGCTCGCCGTCACCATGATCGCGCCGTCGCAGTCGAATTCAGGGAATACGGTGGACATGAACATGGCGGGGGTGGAGGCGAGGCCGCAGTCGAGCACTTTTACTCCGCAATAAGCCATCGCGTCGGCGGCAGCCTGCTTTAGGGCCTCACCGGAGAGCCTTGAATCGCAGCCGATGGAGACGGTCATGTCTTCCGGGGCAATGCCTGTTTTTTTAGACAGCCAGCAGAGAAAAGCGAGGGTCAGGGCTTCGCTTTCGGTTTCTGTGAGGTTTGGCAGCTCGCCGTTTGGACCAGGCAGCGCAATCCCACGTATGTCGCTTCCGTTCTGAAGTTTTTTTAATTCCATATCATTCCTCAAGCGCGGGCGATGCCCGCGTTAGTCATCTTCACGTAATTCTTTGGCCCAGTCAGATAAACCATTTCGCATAATTAGTTCCGCCGGAACGCCATTGATTTTTCCAACCTCGCAAAATGTAGCCCAATCCTCCTTTGTTATTGCAACCTCAACTTTAGTCATCAACTTATTAAAGTGAGGATTCTTAACGGCACGTGCAAAATCTTTTTCGGTTAGCTCTCGTATCACCTCAAATACTCCTTTCATATAGTTTTATTTCTGCGGTTGTTGCGCGGCGAGCAGAAATTATTCTGATACGCATTCGGCGTCACTGAGCCAGCAAGTTTTGCATCAATTTTTATTATACAGGAAAAACATGTTTTGTGGAAGTGAGAAAAGCATTGTGAAAAATATTTACAGAATTGAGCAAGATTAAATTGACAAAAGCGCAAAAATCCATAATAATATAGTAGTAAGTTGTCTGGGCCCATGGCGCAGCTGGGAGCGCGCCTGACTGGCAGTCAGGAGGTCAGGGGTTCGATCCCCCTTGGGTCCACCA
>WRJV01000293.1 GCA_009778415.1 Clostridiales bacterium
AAGTTGCGGATTTTAATCCGTATATCGTCCTCGTTGTCGCTGAGCCCTATGTTGATGGAGTATTCATCTCCAGAATCGCCCGTAGAACCAGCGGCACTTGCCGTGAGCGGCATGGAGACGAACAGCCCCGCGACCATCATCGCCGCAAGGAGCAGAGCTATTGGTTTTCTTTGTTTTGTTTGCAATTTAATTCCTCCTCTCGCGGGCTGCCGCCCGCCCTATGATGAGACTGTTTCGTTCTTCCCGTATTGTTCTTGTTCCTGTTTTCTGCATCATCACCCTTTCATCATTTTTGTTTGCACTGCTAATCCCTAAGTCGCCAACATTATTATACTCGCATGACTGTTAAATGTTAAGGTTGATTTTGTCATATTCATCAACTGATTTCGTGCATCGATGCAGAAATTGCGCAAAACCGATATGTATTGCGCAATATCTGCGATATCCTATTGCAAGTTGATAAAAACTCGTATATAATTGTTTACGAACGGAGGTGGCTGTATGAACTTGGGAAAGAAATTGACAGAGGTTCGGGAAGCTGCTAAGTTGTCACGGGCGCAGATGGTCGAACTGCTGAATCAAAAAGGGTTTGACGTCAAGGCATATACTGTCGGCAAATGGGAAACCGGCGCGTCAAAGCCCACAGTTGAAGTGTTTCTTGCTATATGCGACATTTGCCAAGTAATGGACATACGGCAGACTTTCGCTGTCAATAGGCTCTTGCGTTTGTACGACACGCCGGTGTCGGCCGGGCTTGGCAACTATCTTGATGGCGGTGGGCATGAGATGATTGAAATCGACAGCACTGTGCCAAGCACAGCTGATTACGCAGTTAAAGTGAGCGGCGACAGTATGATGCCGCGCTTTGTTGATCGGCAAATCATTTTCGTCCACGAACAGCAGGCACTGGATGAGGGGGAAATAGGCATTTTTTGCTTGAACGGCGATGCATACCTAAAAAAGCTTGGGCGGGGGTGCCTTGTTTCCTTGAACAGCAAATACGAGCCCATCAAAATTTGTGAACACGACGATTGCAGAGTGCTTGGAAAAGTTGTAGGGTGAGCCATAATGGACGACGGCATGTATTACGAAATCGACTATGACGCCAGCCCCATTCCAGGCGTAGGCAAGTTCGTGCAAAGGCCGCAAAAAATCGGGGAGGCGCCAAAAGACGATATCAGAGGCGTCTTCGGCCAGATGAGGGACATTGCAAGGGCGCACCGCTCATCATACGATTTTTCGAGGTTCTTTGACAGGCGGGTCCGCCAAGGCAATGAGGAAGTCTTTTATAAGCAAGCCATGTTCATGAAAGATTTTAGGGACGATTATACCGGCAGCGCCCAGTTCTCCCAGTACTACCCGTACTATCAGATGATGGGCTACGAACAGCTCCGCACGTATTTTACGTGGCGCACAGAGGTCAGGAAAGGGAACGTGGCAGACACGTCCTTGTCCTATGCTTTTCTGTACATATACGAGCTGCTGGGGAACATCGGGGCAGAAGGCCCGCTGGACGCGCTGGGCAAGCTGATGTTTTTCTGGAAGGCTTTCAGCGCCTACAACAAGACCATCGACAAATACGTGCTCAGGTGGCTGAAGGACTACCATGTCTATTATGAGCTGCCCCAGTCGTTCAAGGAATTCGTTGAGAAAAACAGTTTAGCGCAGCACTACCCGAAAATGGCCGACGCCGAAGACAACTTCGACCTGTTCTGCGCCATTTCAAAATACGACATCAGAAAATCCGCGTTTTTTGCAAGCGGCAACGAGAAGCTGGTCAAGGAGTGTTTCTACTACGTAGCGGAAAGGCTCAGGCAAGCGTTCGTTGACAGCGGCATCCAGTTTGACGAGTCCGTATTTCAGCCCACGAAGAGGATGTCTGCTTGGACGCCGTTTCAGGACGCTCTGTTTTACCAGTGGGTTAAGCAGCCGGACAGGCGGATCGTGCTGTCTGAAAACGAAATCTACATATGCAGCCATAACAAATGGGCGTTCAGCACAGTCGTCGCAGACGAAAGCGGAAAGCAGCTGATCGGCTACGTCATGAAGCAGATGGAATCCGTATTGAGGAAAGCTACGGGGTACAAGTTCAAGCTCTCAGCCAATGCGAGCACGGTCACCCATCCGGCGGTGGGCAAATTGAGCGATGCGGGAAACCCGCTCGAAAGCATTGTTGAGCAAGCTGCGCGGGAGTTCTACCGCGAAGCGACGAAGACGGTAGTCAGGGTGGACTTGGGAGCACTGTCAAGAATCAGGCAGGAAGCGCTGGCTACCCAGGAAAAACTGATCGTGCCGGAGCAGAAAGATCAGGCAGAACAGTCAGATCAGGCAGAGCAGGCAGGCCCTGCTTTGGCGCCGCTCAACCTTTCGCTTAGAGCAACCCGAGACATGCCAACCATTGAAATCGAGCCTGCGGAGGCACCCAGCTCTTGGGAGAGCTTACGAAGCGCTTTGACAGAAATCGAGAAAAAGGCTTTGGCTGCGGCGCTGCACGGCGAAAAGGAAATCAAGAAGCTGGCCGAAGAGCGTGGCGTCATGCTGGAAGTGCTGGTCGACGGGATCAACGAAAAAGCGATGGATCATGTGGGCGACAGCCTGCTTGACGAGGACTTCGCGTTGTACGGTGAATATATAAAACAAGCAAAGGAATTAATAATATGAATGAAGCAAGCAAGGTACCAAGCAGGATAGCAAGTATTCTGATCAACGCCTTAAAAGGCGGCGTCGTGCCGAGGGTGGGCCTGGAATACATCACGGTTGGAAGGGCTCAGGAAATCGCCACCATCCTGCACGACATCGACATGATAGAGGACGGCGGCGCGTCGTTCCGCTTCATCGTGGGCAAATACGGCAGCGGAAAGAGTTTTTTGCTCCAGACTATCCGCAACTACGCTACAGCCAAGGGATTTGCGGTAGTAGACGCCGACCTTTCGCCTGAGCGCCGCTTTGCCGGAACCAAAGGCCAGGGGCTGGCTACATACAAGGAGTTGATCAAAAACCTTTCCACCAAATCAAAGCCCGACGGCGGTGCGCTTCCGCTGGTGCTGGAAAAATGGATTTCAGGGGTGCAGGCATCCGTAAAGGCAGGAACAAGCGCCAGCGGCGGCGAATTCGACGACTTGGTTGAGCGGCAAATATACGCAGTTGCCGGTTCCCTTGAGGGGATGATCAACGGGTTTGAATTCGCAAAGGCAGTGGTGGCCTATTGGAAAGCGTACCAGCAGGACGACGCAGCCATGAAGTCCAGCGTGCTTAAGTGGTTTCGGGGGGAATACCCCACGCGCAAGGAAGCGAAGGACGAGCTGGGCATAAATTTCATCGTAAACGATGAAACCTGGTACGATTTTCTTAAGATATTCGCCTCGTTTCTGGTCGGCGCCGGGTACAAAGGGATGCTCGTGGTGATAGACGAGCTGGTCAATATTTTCAAGATACCGAATTCCATTACCAGGGCAAACAACTACGAAAAAATACTCACCATGTACAACGACGTATTGCAGGGCAAAGCGAGCCATATAGGTTTCCTGATGGGCGGCACGCCCCAGTGCATCGAGGACAGGTACAAGGGCGTGTTCAGCTACGAGGCGTTGCGTTCACGCCTTGCAGAGGGGCATTTTGCCACCGCCAGCCTAAAGGACATGTCGGCTCCCATCATTCGGCTGCAGATGCTGTCCCAGGAAGAGATGTACATCCTTGTCGAAAAGCTGCAAAACATACATGCCCAGCTGTACAACTACTCGCCCTTCCTGACCCACGACGAGCTGGTCTATTTTCTTACAGTGGAGTACAACCGGGTGGGCGCAGGCACGCACATCACCCCTCGCGAGATAATCCGCGATTTCATCGAACTGGTGGGCATCCTGCACCAGAATCCGCAGGAAAGCGTTTCGGGGGTTCTGTCGGGCAACAGCTTTGAATTGGCAAAAGCCGGGCTGTCCGACGAGGAGATACACAGTGAATTCAAGGAATTTGAGGTATAAAGGTTATGGACGCATTCAGTAGGCTGGCGCCGTTTATTCAAGACTTCATCTATCAAAACAAATGGGAGGAGCTGCGCGGCATTCAAGTGGCCGCCTGCGAGGTGGTTTTCGATAGCGACGACAACCTGCTCCTGTCTTCCGGGACTGCATCAGGCAAGACCGAGGCGGCTTTCCTGCCTGTATTGACAGAGCTTTTCAACAAGCCGTCGTGTTCGGTGGGCGTCATGTACATATCTCCGCTGAAAGCCCTGATCAACGACCAGTTCAAGCGGCTTGAACAGATGCTTCTCGATTCAAACATCGCTGTCACCAAATGGCATGGCGACGCATCACAGACGAAAAAGGACAGGCTGGTAAAAAAACCTGAAGGGCTGCTGCAAATCACGCCGGAATCTTTGGAGAGCCTGATAACCAACAAGCGGGGCGCCTGCCTTTCGATGTTCTCTGATTTGCGGTTTGTCGTGATCGACGAAGTCCACTACTTCATGCGGGACGTCCGGGGCATTCAGCTGCTCTGCGTGCTTGAGCGGCTCAAACAGCTTACCGGTGCAAACCCTAGGCGCATAGGGCTTTCGGCTACTTTGGGCGATGTTTCTCCGGCTCAGGAATGGCTGAGCACCGGCACCGGGCGGAAGTGCGCGGCACCCGTAGCGGACGAGGGGAAAAAACGCGTAAGGCTGCATGTCGAACGTTTCGTGAACTATGCAGAGGAACGCGACCTTGTGGAAAGGGACGGCAGCGGCAACGTCGTAGGCGTCTGTGCAGGTGACATTGGCGACCGTGAACATTACGAATACCTCTTCAAACAAACCCTCGACAAAAAGACCATCATCTTCACGAACAGCCGCGAAGAGACGGAGTTCGTCATGGCGCATTTGCGCGAGATCGCCCTGAAAAACAAGGCGCCTGACGTATACAGGGTGCATCACGGCAATGTTTCGGCTCTGCTCAGGGAAAACACTGAAGACGAAATGAAATCCGCCGATGAAAAAATCGTCACAGGCGCCACCGTAACGCTTGAGCTTGGCATCGACATCGGCTCCCTCGACCAAGCTGTCCAAGTCGGGGCGCCGCTCAATGTCTCCAGCTTCGCTCAGCGGTTGGGCCGGTGCGGGAGGCGCGGCCAGATCCCCCAGCTGCTTTTCACTTTTGTAGAAAGCATCAAGATAAACTCTGCCGACGTGCTTGGCCCGATCAATTGGGACTTCATCAGGACCATCAGCATCATCGAGCTTTATTTGAAAGACCATTGGATGGAACCGATCCCGCCTCAGAACCACCCATACAACCTTCTGTACCACCAGTCGATGAGCTGCCTGAAAAGCAACGGCGAGATGTCTGCGGCTGGCCTTGCCCAGGCGGTGCTTTCCCTTGGCTGCTTCAAAAGCATAACCCAAGACGACTACAAACGGCTGCTCTCTTTCATGATTGAGGAAGACCAGCTGCAGCGCACCGAGCACGGTGGGCTGATCATCGGGCGCGAAGGCGAAAAGGTGCTGAGCAGCCACAAATTCCTGACAGTGTTCCCTGCACCGGAATACCTGCTTGTCAAAGACGAAAACCGCACCATCGGCACTGTAGACAAGGCTTACCCGGTGGGCACCCGCTTTGCGCTGGCGGGAATGGCGTGGGAAACGGTTGACATAAACATAAAATCAAAAGTCATCTTTGTGAAGAGGGTACCGGGCATATCGGTGGTGGACTGGGACGTGGATTTCAACGTCGAGCTCCACACTGTCCTTGTCCGCAAAATACGCAGCGTTTTGAAGGAGGAGGCCGCGTATCCCTACCTGAGCGCCCGTTGCCAGGAAAGATTGGCTGAAATCCAGTACATTGCCCGAAACAGCGGCATATTGGACAACCTTGTTACAGCTCTATCAGACAAAAAATACGCCATCTTCCCTTGGGTAGGCACGAGGCAGCTGATGACGCTCAACTATGCTTTGCGGCACAGAAAGATCAAAAGCAAGCTGCCTTGGATCACCTGCGTTTACCTTGAGGTGATTTTTAACGGAACCAAAGAGGAACTAGAGGGCGTCGTCAGTGAAATCCTCAGCAGCGACCTTGACCTTTATGCCCTGCCGCTGCCGGACAAGATGCAGGTCGACGGGAAGTACAATGAATTTGTCCCGCTGGATCTTTTGCGGAAGCAATTCATCGAGGACTACCTCGATTTCGAAGGGCTCAAGGAGGGGCTTAAGGGGGTTAAATCGATAGTTTCAGAATAGCTATCATTTTTATAGCGAGTGTGTTATATTATTAATAATCCTACTTGAAAGACAGGTGTTTTTTGCATGATACCATTGAAAATCGAGACATTGTTGGCAGGACGCGTCGTTGAGCAAGATCGTGTCGAATATAAAAAGGGATGGAATCCTTCAGATACGATTCATACGATTTGCGCGTTCGCGAACGATTATTCAAACATAAACGGCGGATATATTGTGATTGGCATAGAGGCGCCTCGCGGTTTTCCGATGTTGCCGCCGCAAGGGGTGCCAAAAGAGCAGCTGGATATGATTCAGCAAGAGATATTTCAATACTGCAACATCATTCGACCTAGCTATATCCCCAAGATGGAAGTGGTCAATTATCGGGGAACAGACACTTTTTTGCTGTACCTTTGGTGCTCTGCCGGCGATAGCGGGCCGTATCAGGCACCCGTGGACGTATATTCAAGCAAGAAGACAGAGAATGCACCTGATAAAACAATGCGGTATTGGATTCGCCAAGCGTCGGTGACTACATATGCGAAGCAGGATGAAATCGCGGAGTTGTTCGAGAAATTCAATTCAGTGCCATTCGACGACAGAGTGAATCGATTGGCAACGATAGATCATATCAGGCGCGGATTTTTAGAGGATTTTTTGCGGGAAAGCAACAGCTCGCTGGTATCTGAACTGAATAGGAGACCCATGGAAGACATACTAATATCATTGGAGGTTGCGGACGAGACTGACACTGATTTTTCAATCAGAAATATCGGTGTACTGATGTTTGCGGACAAGCCGCACAAGCTCATCCCAGGAGCGCAAATTGATCTGGTGCATTTTCACACTCCGGAAGCAGAGGGTTCAGATAACTTTACGGAAAAAACGTTCACTGGATCGATTCAAAAACAAGTCCGGGATGCGCTGAATTATATCAATGTTCTTGTCATTGAGGAAAAAGTTGTCAAAATTCCGGATCGGGCAGAAGCTGACCGTTTCTTCAACTATCCATACAGCGCGCTTGAAGAAGCACTGGTGAACGCTGTATTCCACAAGTCGTACCGTGACGCAGATCCGGTCGAAATTAGAATTTATGTTGATTGCATAATGATTCTCAATTATCCAGGACCGGAAAAATGGATTGACATGGGCAAGTTCGCCGAGGGAAAAATTAGATCGCGCAGATACCGCAATCGTAGGATTGGCGAGTTTTTCAAAGAAATAAACCTGTCAGAAAAGCAATCTACCGGCATTACCAAAATAATACGGGCATTAGAGCAAAATGGTTCGCCACCACCGGAATTTGAGACAGTTGATGAGCGAGTCTATTTGATTACTACGATTAGGAAGCGGGAAGGTTTTGATTCAAGGTTTTAACTATCGGAACAAGTCGTCAAGCGCCACTTCGGACTGTACAGAAGCCGTGTGGCCTTTTTCGGTCAACCCGTACGTGGTCACCATGGTGACATGGACGGCTTTTCGCGTACCGGTTTCAGCTAAAAAGGCGGTGCGCTTGCGCTGCAAGTCCTGATCGTCTTTTGCGGTCAGCGTGACTGGGTGCAGCGAATACTTCATTTCGCACAAGTTTATGACGCCGTCCCTTCTGGAAATCAACAAATCGATTTGCGCACCCGGCTGGCTTTCTTTGCTTCGCCACGAAAACACTTCGGTTGAAATGCCGGATATGCCAAGCTTTTGCTTGATTTGGGCCAAATGGCGCAGACAAAGCAGCTCGAACGCATAGCCGCTCCAGGCGCGCCTCCCTCCATCGTCAATCAGGTTCGTCCAATAGTAATCGTCTTTTGTGCGGTTGTCCTTGACATATTTTAGCCAGTACAGCGTAAACGGGTCGATAAGCCTGTAATATGCATTGTTTTTTGGTTTTGTAAAGTCTGAATACTTTTCGATGAAGCCACATTGCTCAAGTTCGCCGAGGGTTCTTGTCAGATTGCCGCCACCGGGTATTTTTGCGGCTTTTATGATTTCGTCACGAGTCATGCCGGCTTTAGTTTTTGACAAGGCTGATGCGATGAGCATATGCCTGTCCGAAGCGCGGAACAAGGAGCGGTACACTTCGTTGAATTCGTTTTTAAGGGGGGCGTTTTCTGAAAACAGCAGCCTGTCGATGTTCTGAGTTGGCCCGAGGCTTTTTTCAAACATGTTCAGGTAATACGGAACGCCGCCAAACACCATGAGGCTTTCAGCGATTTGGTACCTGTTCATCATGACGCCGATCTCATTGAAGAAAGCTTCGCTTTCGGCGAGCGAAAAAGGAGCAAGCCAAATGCGCCCTGTAACCCGGTTGTGGAGCCCGCCTTTGTTTTCAAACAGGTTTTTCACGATCCATGACGCCGACGAACCGCATACGACAAGCATAATATCGGCCCTGGCAGAAGCAAACGTGTTCCAAAAATAATCCAGCGCCGGCAAAAAATCGGATTTGGGAGCATCAAGCCAAGGCAATTCGTCAATGAAGACGACCTGCCTTTTTCCGCACTGTGTTTTGAGCAGCTTCCGAAGTTTGCCAAATGCGTCTGCCCAATTGCTTGAGGCCGGCTTTGACTCGCCGCCGAATTCTGCGACTGCATCGTCAAATTGCCTGAGCTGATAGGCATTGTCGATGTTTTTTCCAATTGCACCGGAAAAATAGAAAGCCATGTCCTGAGAAAACAGTTCCTTGACAAGATAAGTTTTTCCAATGCGCCTTCGCCCCGTAACAGCAATAAATTCGGGTCTGCCGGAATGGAAATGCCGGCTCAGCTCAGCTTGCTCTCGTATGCGCCCAACGATCTTCATATTGCACCTCCGTCCAAAACATGGTTTATTATATCATGTTTGGACGGGTAATCATATCTTTTTTTGCACATTTTCATATTACGCGTCCAAAACAGCCTCGAAAAGCCATGTTTTGGACGGATCATCCGAGCTTCCCTGTCTTATTGCCCGGCAACTTCCGAATGAATTCCCGGATGATCGTTGATGACCATGACCGGGCAATGCGCTGTTTGAACGATGCGGAGGGAGACGCTTCCTTGGAAGAGGTTTGAAACCGACCCAAGGCTGTGGCCGCCCGTGATTATCAGGTCGACGTTCTCGATAAAGGCCGCTTTGACAATTTCTTTTGCAGGCTTCCCGTGGAGTATGATAGTGCTTACGTCAACACCTTCAGCGTCGGATGCGCTAAAAGTAGAATCGATGATTTCTTTTGTGATTGCGTTGAGCTCGTCCATGTTGATCAGTTTGCTGGCTGTCGCATAGCCGCCCCATGTGTCCTCCGGGGAGATCGCGACGTGAACCAGCAAAACCTCTGCCCCGGACAGCCGCGCCAAAGACAAAGCGTGCTGGTACGCCCTCTTTGACGAGTCCGAGCCGTCAATCGCTACTAGGATTTTTTTGTAAACCATATAAGAGACTCCTTTCTTTCGTGTATTAATAATCTATCATAACTGCAATGCAAGGTCAATGAGCAGTTCGATTATTCTTGTCAAATATAGCCGGTTAATATATAATGTTATTGGCTTGCAAGGGTAAATCCATCCATGATTCAAATAGCAAAAAAAGACAGGAGGGAAAAAACTATGCCATTTTTAGACAAACTGGGCGACATCGCCCGCAACGTCGGGGACAAAACCAGTGAAGTGATTGAGACGACCAAGCTCAACAGCAAAATAAGCGCTGAGAAGTCGGCCATCACCGATTGCATGCGGCAAATAGGCGAAATCCACTATCAGAAGCACTTGGCTGGCGATGTCGGCGACCCTGCGTGCGCAGGGCTTTTTGCAGCAATTGACGACCACAAAAGGGTTATAAAGGACACGCAAGCAGAGATTGACCGGATCAAGTTAGAGTGACGGCAGTGCCGCTCGAAATAAAAATTTAAAGGAGGCAAAAAAATGCAAATCAAAAGCGGACTTAAAAAAACCACGTCGTTGCTGCTTGCGGTGACGATGGCAGCTTGGCTGTTCGCCGGCATGTCGCTGGCGGTATTCGCAGAGGATGACGATGGCTATAGCCTGGACGACGTCCTGGGCGGAAGAATTCTAAAACCTTTTACGCTGGCGGGTTCCTTTGATGGTGGCACAATCAACGGCTATACCGTCAATGCAAACAATTCTGCCTACCTGTGGAACAGCGCAACCGACAAGTTTGAACCTGTGGAAACTTCAGCAAGCGTTGTTGTGGGCAATTTTGTCCAGCTGCGCGATGTGACGAGAGACGGGAGAGTCGACGGGATACTGGCTGTGTCCTGGAAGGACAGCGAAGACTACTGGGACAGCAGCATGTACTGGGACGACGACTTTGACGACGATGGCGCGTTTTCCGATGGACAGGAATGGCGCATACCATTCGGAGAAAGGCTTTTGGATGAGTACGGCGTTGACGGCGCAGTAGTGGACTACAGCAATATTGTGGACTATGCCGACTTGGAGAGCAGCACGTACTGGCCACAGCACGACTACTACAACGCCACTTCCAGCGACACGCTCACCATGCTGACGGGGTTTGCCACTACGCAGCAAGCCACCGGCTGGGCCTGCGGCCCCACATCCGCTGTCATGGTGATGGATTGGTTCGGGCTGAGAGGCGACTTGAACGAAGAGGACCTGGCCTCCCTCCGCCAAAAGCCGTCACAGGGAGGCGCTACAAACCTCCAGCAGATGGTCAACATCTTTGAAGGCCTGAACGCGCTGGACGCAAAGGGCATTGGCGAATGGGGCAAATGGAATATCCTGTCCAGCTACGATATCGTGAAAGACTACGGCATCACAAAGCCCGTCGGCGGGAAATACAACCTCATGTCGGTAGACGAACTGATGGACGGCACGCTGATAAAGGAGCTGCTGTCTGAGGGGATACCTATCCTCATTGGCTGGAACAGTTTCGGAGGCCACTGGCAGGTTATCATCGGTTACGACGACATGGGGTCAGATGACACAAAGAACCACGTACTGATACTGGCAGACCCCTACGACACGACGGACCACAGGAACGACGGCTACAACATCCAGTCGCTTGAGCGCTTCGTCTACGACTGGAGCGCTGGGTTTGACACCGACTTCCGCCATGGCATATTTGTGGCAGCTGTGCCGGAGGGCTGGGAGTACGAGCCGGTGCATGGCGACGGCATCGCTGAGTACAGGGACGGTTACGACGGCAACAGCGGAGACGACATGAAACTGAGCTACGGCCGCACTGCAGCTGACATTCAAAAGTATTACCCAACCACGCCGTACAGGGGCGACAACGGCCTCGCGGGGGCGGCCACCGGCGGGTACGAGCGCGTGCCAAACGACTACGTGAACGTGTCGCCGTACTACGCCCATTTTGACTACTACAACATGGAAAGCAGCGACAGCTTAGTCTTGCTTGAGAATTTCAAGACCCAGCAGCAGACCACAGAATGGACCTGCGGCCTTACTTCCGCGCTGATGGCGCTGGAGTGGTACAACGCAAACCCAGGGCTGGCCAAACTGCTGAACGGTTTCAGTGAAGAAGAACTGGTGGCGGTGGCAGACGCCTTCGGCCTCGACGTGTACGACCTCCTCGACGACAGGCTGACCGAGATCAACCTAGCGCAGCTGAGGGGGGACGGCAGGCAGAACCCAGGCGCCACCAATCTGGACGACATGAAAAACATTTTCAACAACCTGAACGAAGATGAGGACTACCTGAACGCCGTGGCTTTGGCCAACGGGTGGGACACTCTCAAAAAATGGACGTTTTTGTCCACGGACAACCTCACGCGGGGGTATGTGGTAGGCTCGGACAGCAAACAGCACTATCTTGAAGACGGAGCTGCGGACGACGGGATGATACCGTATTACTTGAGCCAAGGCTGCCCGATATTGATCGGCTGGGACGAATGGGGCGGGCACTGGCAAGCCATCATCGGCTACGACGATATGGGCACGGAAGACACGCAGGACGACGTGCTGATCTTGGCAGACCCCTACGACACCACCGACCACAACCAGGACGGCTACTACTTGGAAGCCTTTGAACGATTGGTGTTTGGATGGGGCGCCGGCTTCGACCGCCGAGGCAGCAACGTGTTTTTGATCCCTTGGCTTACTGACACCGGCATACCTGTCGACGAAAACGCAAAGGTGTCCGATGCGGTCAGGATAGCATCGGAGCTGAACGCCAACCTGAACGTAGATTCGGTAAGCGGCATCGAGGGCGACGTGGAATTCACGCTTTCTGTCAGCCACGCAAAAGACCTGCTAGCGCTTGAACTGGAATTCACTGTAGACGCTGGCTTGCTTGCCGGCAAGGGCGTAGAAACGCTAAACGGGTTTGAGGCTGTTGACGGTATCGCATGGAAAAGCTTAGGCGGCAGCATATGGAAGGGCTCGCTAACCATCGGGCTTCCGGCGGGGCATGAAGGGACAGGACTCACGTCGTATGTGCCTGTGGACGTTGCAAAGTTTATTTTCGCGCCAAGGGCTATGGGCGAAGCATCCATGAAACTGACAGATGTAAAGGCTGTCGGGCTGGATGGAGAAACAGTGTACCTTGACGTTGTTATCGTCAATGGCGAAGCGGTTACGACAATAGAGCAGCTCGTATGGTCGAAATACGACCTGAACAAGGACAACAAAATCGACGCCCTTGATCTGGGGATAATGCTGCTGTACTGCGGGTTTGCCACGGAAACGCCGGGTTGGGACAGCTTGGTCAAGGTGAACGACTCCAGAGGCAGGCCGGTCACCGCAAGCATGTGCGACGTGAACAGCGACGGCATCATCGACATGCTCGACTTGCTCGACCTGTTCATCCACTACACGAAATAAAACTTGATAAAAGGG
>WRJV01000294.1 GCA_009778415.1 Clostridiales bacterium
TCGACTGCCACTCTGCTTATGCTCATGGGGCCTCCTTTCCTATTCCAGCGTCATAGGCACGATAAAGTACCCGTTTTCATGCTCCGGCGCGTTTTGAAGAAGCGTTTCCCTGCCGATCTCTTTGGCCGCCTTGTCTTCCCTGAAAACGTTCTGAAGCTCTGTCCCGTATATCATCGGCTCTGCGCTGCCCTGCCCTGCTTTGGACAGCTTTTCAAAATCGCGCAACAGGAATTCCAAATGCTTTCGCATGTCGCCGCTTTCGCTTTCCGTCAATTCGAGTTTCGCCATGCGCGCAAGCTCAAGTATGTCTACGTCCATTGGCATGCTGCCTCCTATCTTACCCTTATGTGTACGTCGCGAAGCTGGTGCTTCGTCACTGTGTTCGGTGCGTTCATGAGCAAATCCTGGGCGTTGCCGTTCATCGGGAATGCGATGACGTCCCTTATGCTCTCCTCCCCGGAAAGGAGCATGACTATCCTGTCGATCCCGGGCGCCATGCCGGCGTGAGGTGGCGCGCCGTACTGAAAAGCGGTGTAGAGCGCCCCGAATTTCGCCTTAACTTCTTGCTCTGTGTAGCCGGCGATTTCAAAAGCCTTGATCATGATTTCAGGAACGTGGTTGCGCACGGCGCCAGACGAAAGCTCGACGCCGTTGCACACTATGTCGTACTGCCAAGCGAGTATTTCCAACGGGTCTTTTTCAAGCAGCGCTTCCATCTCGCCCTGGGGCATTGAAAACGGGTTGTGGGTGAATTCGATTGCCCCTGTTTCGTCGCTGATCCCGAACATGGGGTAATCCACGATAAAGCAGAATTTGAACGAGCCTTCGTCGATCAGCGAAAGGCGCTTTCCCAGTTCGTCCCTTATGGCGCCCGCGAGCTTGTCGACAACCCTGAAATGGTCCGATATGAAGAACAGTGTGTCGTTTTCCTTCATGTCAAGCATTTCAACAAGAGCCTGCTGCTTCTCTTCAGAAAGGAATTTCACGATCGGCCCCTTCAGCTGCATGCCGTCTGCAACTGAAATGTACCCGAGGCCTTTCATGCCTATGCCCATGGCAAAATCGAGCATGTTTTCAAAAAACGATTTGGGCTTTGAAGCGCATTCAGGTGCCAGGACGCTCCGCACAGGCTTGTTTTTGAACGGCATAAAGTCCACGTCGGAGAAGAACGCGGACATGTCGCTTATAACCAGCGGGTTCCTCAGATCGGGTTTGTCGGTGCCGTATTTCAGCATGCTTTCCTCGTACGGAATCCTAACGAACGGTGGTTTTGAAACTTCTTTGTCGGAAAAATGGCTGAACGTGTCGAAAAGAACCTGCTCCGCAGTGTCGAACACGTCTTCCTGAGTCGCAAAGCACATCTCGAAGTCGAGCTGGTAAAACTCACCGGGGGACCGGTCCGTCCTTGCGTCTTCGTCGCGGAAGCACGGCGCCACCTGAAAGTACCTGTCGAACCCCGATGCCATCAGCAGCTGCTTGAAAATCTGAGGCGCCTGGGGGAGCGCATAGAACATCCCAGGGAAATTCCTGCTTGGAACGATAAAATCCCTTGCCCCTTCCGGGGACGAAGATGTCAATATGGGTGTCTGCATCTCCAAGAACCCCAACTCTTCCATTTTTGCCCGCAGACGCTTGATGACCTTTGAGCGCAGCACGATGTTGCTGTGTATTTTGGGGTTCCGCAGGTCGAGGAAGCGGTATTTCAGCCTAACTTCTTCGCGGGTGTTGGTCGACGACGCGATTTCAAAGGGCAACTGGGTGATTGACCTGCTCAGAAGCTCCAGTTTTTCTACCTTGACTTCAACATATCCCGTGCTGATCTTGGGGTTTATGGTTTCCTCGTCCCTTTTCGTCAGCACCCCTTCAACGGCAATTACGCTTTCCTTGCCCACTCCCTTCATCATTTCCTCGTCATGGAGCACAGCCTGCATAACTCCGTAATGGTCTCGCAAGTCGATGAATATGACCCCTCCGTGATTCCTAACTGTGTCTACCCATCCTGCCAATTTCACTGTTTCGTTGATGTTTTCTTCGCATAGTTCTCCACAGTGATGTGTCCGGTACTGGTTCTTATACATATCCACCTCCGATTTAAATCAAAACAAAACGTCCAGTATAATATTTTGGATGCTTAACAAAATCAAGATATTTTTTTGCGCAGAACAGTGAAGTTTATCTACAGGTCAAAATGCCCGTATGTACGCGGGAACGACACTACGTCCCGAATGTTGGCCATGCCGCTCAAATACATCAGAAGGCGCTCGAAGCCCATGCCGAAGCCGGAATGCTTCACTCCCCCGAAGCGCCGCAGCTCAAGGTACCACTCGTAGTCTTCCATGCCCATGCCCATCTCCTGCATTCTTTGGATCAGCTTGTCGAGGCGCTCTTCGCGCTGGCTTCCGCCGATCAGCTCCCCCACTCCGGGCACGAGCATGTCCATAGCCGCAACGGTCTTGCCGTCGTCGTTGCCACGCATGTAGAAAGCCTTGATGTCTTTTGGGTAGTCGATGACGAAGACTGGTTTCTGAAAGACCACTTCCGTCAAATACCGTTCGTGTTCGGTCTGAAGGTCGATGCCCCAACTGACGGGGAACTCAAAATCCCTGTCCGCTTTTTCCAGAATCCCGATGGCTTCAGTATACGTGAGGCACCCGAAATCCTTGTCCAATATGCCTTCTAGGCGCTGAAGCAGGGTGTTGTCGATGAAATCGTTGAAGAAGCGCATGTCCGCAGGGATTTTTTCCAGACAGTATCTGATAATGCTCTTGGTCATGTCCTCAGCCAGCGCCATGTTGTCGTTAAGGTCGGCAAAGGCGATCTCAGGCTCGATCATCCAAAACTCAGCGGCGTGGCGCGCCGTAACCGATTTTTCTGCCCTGAACGTGGGCCCGAAGGTATAGACGTTTCCAAAAGCCAATGCGTAGGCCTCGGCCTGCAGCTGGCCGCTGACGGTCAAATTGGTTTCCCTTCTGAAAAATTCCTGGTTGAAGTCGAATTCGCCATTTTCCGTGCGTGGGTTTTCACCTTGTTCCAGCGTAGACACGCGGAACATCTTGCCGGCGCCCTCGCAGTCGCTGCCGGTGATAATTGGGGTGTGTACGTAGATAAAGCCCCTTTTGGCAAAATAGTCGTGGATGCCCTGTGCCAGCACAGACCTGGCCCTGAACACGGCCGAAAAAGTGTTCGTCCGCGGCCGCAGGTGAGAGACTGTGCGCAGGTATTCAAACGTGTGCCGCTTCTTCTGTATGGGGTAGTCCTGGCCGCAGTCCGCTTCAACCGCCACGTTTTCCGCTTTGAGCTCAAAGGGCTGCTTGGCCCCTTCCGTGGCTGCCAGCTCCCCGGTTACGGTAATCCCTGCGGAAAGGTTCAGGCTCTCAGCCAAGTCCATGTCCTCCACAACGATCTGCAGGTTGCTGAAAACGCTGCCGTCGTTCAGTTCGATGAAGGCCAGGTTTTTTGATTTCCGCACGGTCCTGATCCATCCTGAAACTTTAAGCCGCTGCCCCATCAATTCTTGGCAGTTCTGGTAGATGTCCTTAATGAGAACCCTTTGAAGGGCGTTTGCTTGATCTTTATCCTGTGACATAAATCCTCCTCGATACTATTCATCCTCGATACTATTCATCCTCGATGCTATCCATCATATCGTTTTTTTCCCCGTTACCTCACAGTTTAACCCACGTGCGCCTGAATTGCAATATTCTGTTCGCATTTTCACACAATTATTTTGTCTTTGAGTTTTTCAAATGTTTTGCTGCCTATCCCGCTAACCTTCATCAGGTCTTCAATTTTTTTGAATCCGCCGATGCTTTCACGGTAATCGATGATTTTCTGGGCAGTGGCGGGCCCTACCCCGTTCAATGCCTGAAGCTGCTCGGAATTTGCGGTGTTGATGTTGACCATCCCGTTCCCTTGGTTGGCAGGGCTGCCTGAAATGCTGTCTGTGACGATGCCCGCAGCCGCAGTCGCGCTGCCCTGCCGCTCCTGCTTGGTCGGGATGTACACTTTGTCGCCGTCCGAGAGCCGGGCTGCCAGATTGACCTCCATGGTGTCCGCGCTCGCCGCAAGCCCGCCCGCTTCAAGAACGGCGTCGTTGACCCTGCTCCCTTCCTGCAGCCGCACTATGCCCGGTGCCATTACCGCCCCCTCGATGTCCACTACGATGAACGCCTCTTTTTCTTCTGTGGCTAGGGCGGCTGCCTCGTCATCTGCCGTCTGCTCTGCGGCGCTCGATTCGATTATTATGATGTCGTCGGCTTTTTTCAGGCTACCCGACAATAAAATGGTCAACGCGATGATCAATACGAGGGCCACTGCTGCGGCTTTCATTGATTTCCCCTTGTTTTCCAGTATGTACGCTTTGATGCTGCTGATGTTGATGTTCATTACCTCTCCTCCTTTTGTATTTTCATATAATGCCATGTGCCAACGCTGCTCCTCATCTATTGGATATTATATCATGATTTACCATTATATGTCAATACTTTTTTTGGAGTTTCTTTGAGGTTGTCTGGCTTTATCTCGAAAAAAACAGCCCTGTCCTCTTTACGCTGATATCTTCCCTTGCGGCATTGATGCCTGAGAAAGAGACAAAGGCGGATATGAACAGCTCTGGGCTCAAATTTGAACGGTTTCCAGCGTCTGATTTGATATACAAAATAATTTTATCGTTAAGAAGTTCGCCGTGAAGCTCCCTGATCATGCCTTTGATGTCCGTTTCTTTTTTTATTTCCGTCTTTTTCTGACGTTTAAATGCCTGTATCGATTCCTGTTTTAGAAAATCCCTGCAAAGCCCCTCAGCATCGCATCTGTCTCCTGCCTTGATCGGTATGCACACCTCGTAGGAAGCGGCGACAGCCCTTGAGGCATAGCTCTTGCCCTCAGCCATCCGCCGGCATTTAAACAGCTCTATCCCTTTGGGCATCATGGGGTTCATCCTGTCAAGTATTTCCGCAGGCGGCAAGTCCTCTGCGATTTCAAATTCCAGCAGCTCGCACGTCGACGAATACCCCAGCGAAAGAGGCTGCGCCAAGCTGAGCTTCGGGTGCGGGTTGAACCCCTGTGAGTAGACGAGCCTTATCCCGGCTCTTTTGAAGGCGTTCTTAAACAGCCGCACCATGTCCAGATGCGATATGTACTTCATGTACCCGCCCTTGGAAAGTTCGATTACGTATTTATTCCGCATTTTTCGCACCCCTGCCTGCAGTCACCAGTAGTTTCTGCCAACTTCGCCTTTTCATTTTCCCTTATGAGGAATTCCTTTGATACCCGGCTGTCGATGGTGTCCCACGGCAGCTTTTCTTCATAGCTGCGCTTCCTTGAAGCATAAAAGCCAATGTCTGCCCCTGCTTCTGCAAAGGCCTCCTTCCAGAGCCCGTAGTCGAAATGCTCAGACCAAGCGTCAAACTTGCAGCCCTTCTCCCACGCCTTGACGAGCACCGCCGCCATTCGGCGGTCGCCTCTCGCGAAAGCGGCTTCCAAAACGCTCATGCTGCTGTCATGGTAGCTGAAAGCGACACCTTTGATCTTCAATTTCTCCTTTAGGTAGTTGTGCTTGGTCACGAATTCCTCATAGGAGTCCTGCGCTTCCCATTGGAAGGGGGTGTGCGCTTTGGGGACGAAATTCGATATGCTCACTGTGATCTTCATGCGCTTCTGGCGAAAAACCTCCGCGACCTTCTTAACGGTTTCGGCAATGCCGTCCAAATCCTCGTAGGTTTCCGTCGGCAGCCCGACCATGAAGTAAAGCTTTATGGCGTTCCAGCCGAGCTCCGCCGCCTGGCTTATGGAATCGAAAATGCTTTGATCCGTGATGTTTTTGTTGATGACGTCCCTGAGCCTCTGTGTCCCCGCTTCAGGGGCGAACGTAAGCCCTGACTTCTTGTAACCGCCAATCTCCTCAAGCACCTTGAAAGAGAACGAATCAAGCCTCATGGATGGCAGCGAGAGCGACACGTTGTTTTTCTTGCAAACTGCCATTAGCCGAGTTGCCAGTGATACGAATTCTGAGTGGTCGCTCGTGGACAGCGAAAGCAGTGACAGCTCTTCGTGGCCCGTGGCTTTAAGCTGCTTTTCAGCGGTCTTGAGCAAGCTTTCCGTGGGCCTTTCGCGCACCGGCCTGTAGATCATGCCTGCTTGGCAAAACCTGCACCCCCTCGTGCAGCCCCTGAAAGCTTCAACGACCGCCCTGTTGTGTACCGTTTCAATCAGCGGCACTATGTTGTTTTCTGGGAAGCCGCAGCTGTTTATGTCCCAGAGGACGCACTTCTTCACCTTGTCACCGGCGAACTCCGACAGTTTTTTCATCTCTTCGATTTCGCCGTTTTCTTTGTAGACCGGTTCGTAGAAGCTTGGGACGTAGACGCCCTCCAGTTTGCCGGCCATCTTCAGAAAAGCGTCTTTGCTGTCGCCGGAAGCCTTCCAGCCCTCGTACAGGCTGCACAGCCGGGTTATGGCTTCCTCGCCGTCGCCTACCAAAAAAAGGTCGAACAAATCGGCGACAGGCTCCGGGTTGAAAGCGCACGGCCCTCCGCCGACGACAATCGGCATGCCGTCTTTCCTGTCCTTGGAAAAAAACGGGATGCCCGCAAGGGACAGCATGTTGATTATGTTCGTGTAGGAAAGCTCGTATTGGAGCGTGAAGCCAAGCATGTCCAGCTCGCTGACCGGCGTCTTAGTTTCAAGCGTAAAAAGAGGCACCCCTTTATCCCTCATCAGGCATTCCATGTCCGGGCCCGGGGCGAACACCCTCTCGCAGAACACGCCCTCCCTCTTGTTCAAAATATCGTACAGCATCTGCAGCCCCATGTACGACATGCCAATCTCGTACATGTCGGGGAACGCAAAACCGAAACGCAGGCTGCATTTGCCGACGTCCTTCTGCACCTCGTTGACCTCGCCGCCCGTGTAGCGGGCCGGTTTTTCTACCCTTTTCAAAAGTTTTTCAAATTCTTGCTCAAAGATCATATCAGGCTTCCTGTCCGCTTCCGCTTAGCACAATGCTTTCGATGGAGAGGCCAACTGCCTCTTCAATGTTCCGAATCAGAGCACCGTTCACTTTTTTGCTCTCGTTTATCATTTTCTCTATCCGCCTGCCGCCGCCCGCTTTCTTGATCACGTAGTCCATCCTCGCGTCCATGCCGACAAACCTGTCTTCAAGGATCAGCCTGTCTCCAAGGCAGACTATGTCCAGCTCTGTCAGTTTTTGCAGGTCGGCGTCAAACGAATGGGTCATGTGCCTCATTATGATGTCAGCTTCCTGAAAGTATCCCAAACGCCTCGCAAATTCCGCTCCGGATATCCAGTGCTCCCCCTCGGCCCTCGCAATGTCGTGCAGCAAGCCGGCTGACTGCACAAGCGCAACGTCAAAGCCGAACCCTTTGCCGATCAGAGCCTCGGCAATCTTCACCGCTGCGCCGGCAACGGCTATGCAGTGCCTCACTACATGGTCCGGGGTCTGGTAGCTCTTCAGCAGCTCTAGGCATTCTTCCCTGTCGGGGTGTTTGTTTTCCATGCGGCAACTCCTTCCCGTGACATTATACCACATCTTTTGCGCCCGGTGGCGATTTTATGCAGAAAGCCAAATATTGCCATGAGATTTCATTTGACTAAGGATATTGTTAATGGTATATTTAATTATATATTCAACAAAGCCAAGCAATCAACTTTTCAACACATTACAAGGAGGCCCTGACTAGTGAACTATGCCGAAATGCTTAGCAGCATAATTGACAAAAGCAAATTGTCCCTGCGGCAGATTACAAAGCGCTGCGCGGATTTTGAATTGAGCATAACCCCGTCATATATTTCCCAGCTGAAAAACGGGAAGCTTCCGCCGCCCTCAGCCGAGGTCTCGATGGTCCTGGCCAAAGCCTGCGAATCGGAAGAGCAGTCAAAGCTGATTTTCCAAGGGTACCTGGAAAAGGCGCCGGACGTTATCAGGGAGTATATGCTGGCTTCGTCCAACCTCAATAAAACTATGCTTGAAGCCCTGTGCAAGACGCAGGACAACGCAGTGTCGGAAGAAGCTCTGGCGTACCTTAGAGAAATGGACATCCTGACTGCCATTGAAATGTCCAGCAAATATGTGAAAGCCGGAGGGGCTGAGATAGACAAAGAGCTCGTCAAGCGCATAACCCTGGAGAGCGGCGGCATCGTGCAAGAACGGGACAGCGAAATCATGACGATGTTCCTGGGAGACAATTCGATGGCGCCCACAATCCCGGTCCACTCGTTTTTGTATATTATCCGCACTAGGACAAGCTTGCTGAAAGACCGCGACATCATTGCGTTCTACCCCGGGAACAGGAAGATCCTGACGTTGAGGCGGGTGTTTCTGGTGAAGGGCAAGATACTGCTTATACCAGACGACAAAATATCGGAAATCTTGATTTTGGATTCGTTTGACGAAATCGACTACGTAGGCAAAGTGACCTCGTACAAAGTTGATTTGTAGCAGGCCCGGGCCCGCCCCTGCTGCCGTCAGTCTTCGACGTATTCAAATTCAAAGTCTTTTATCCTGACGGTCCCGCCCTCTTCGAGCCCCATGCCCTTGAGCTTTTCGAGGGCTCCGCTTCTCTCTACGTATTTGTAAAGATACCTGAGAGAGCCTGTGTCGTTGAAATTCGTAGAATTGAATATTTTCTCAAGCTGCTTGCCTTCAAGCACGAAAACCTCCCCGTCCCTAAAAGCGGATACCTGCCTGTAGTTTTGATCGCGTTCGTCTATGTCAATGTCGAATGCTTCAAAGGGTTCGTCTTGCTGCGTCTTTCGGAGCCTGTCCAGCTGCGCCGCCGTTTCAGCCAGGAGCTCGTGGACGCCCATGTTTAGCTGGGCTGAAACCGGGAAAACCTTTAGCCCTTTTCCTTCTGCGTGCTTCTGCAAGCTTGCATAGTTTTTGTCGTCCTTGCTCACAAGGTCCATTTTATTTGCAGCGACTATCTGTGGTTTTTCTGACAGTTTTGCGCTGTACAGTTTTAGCTCTCTGTTTATTTTATTGAAATCGTCGACCGGGTCCCTCTCTTCGGTCCCTGCTGCGTCGACGACGTGGATCAGCAGTTTCGTCCTTTCGATGTGCTTGAGGAATTCATGCCCCAGGCCGGCGCCCGCATGGGCACCCTCGATTATTCCCGCTATGTCTGCCATTACAAAGCTTGTGTCGAATATTTGCACCACGCCCAAGTTAGGCGTGATCGTCGTAAAATGGTAGGCTGCAATCTTTGGCTTCGCGCTGGTTGATACCGACAGCAATGTTGACTTCCCAGCATTTGGAAAGCCCACAAGCCCAACGTCGGCGATAAGCTTGAGTTCCAACAAAACCGCCCGTTCCTTTGGGAAGCCACCTGCCTCGGCAAAGTTCGGCGCCTGCCTGACCGGCGTCTTGAAATTGACGTTGCCTTTTCCTCCTTTGCCCCCCCTTGCGACGACAACCCTGTCCCCGTCGCGCAGCAGGTCCTTGATCGTGCGCCCCGACGCCTCGTCGATGAGCACTGTCCCCGGAGGTACCTTTATGACAAGGTTTTCGCCGTTTCGGCCGAACCTCTTCTTGCTCATGCCGTTTTGGCCGTTTTCGGCCTCGTATTTTCTCTTGTAGCGGAAATCCATTAGCGTCCGCAGATGGTTGTCAGCAACAAAAATGACATCGCCGCCCTTGCCGCCGTCGCCCCCGTCAGGCCCGCCTTCAGGCACATAGGGCTCTCTTCTGAACGAGACGCAGCCGTCGCCGCCTTTCCCCGATTTTACTACTATTTTGGCTCTGTCGACAAACATAATGCCACCTTCCTGACGCGGGCTGCCGCCCGCAACCCACCTAAGTCACTAACGCGGGCTGCCGCCCACAACCCACCTAAGTCACTAAGTAAGAAAAAAACCCCTATTGAATAGGGGTCATAAAGCCAGCGATTAAGCCTCCTTGGTATACACGCTTACCTGCTTTCTTTTTTTGTCGTATCTTTCAAATTTGACATTTCCATCGATTTTCGCAAACAACGTATCGTCTCCGCCAATGCCTACGTTGTTGCCGGGATGGAATTTCGTCCCTCTCTGCCTGACCAAAATGCTTCCGGCGCTCACGTACTGGCCGTCGCCCCTCTTTACGCCAAGTCGTTTAGACTCGCTGTCGCGACCGTTTTTTGAACTTCCGACTCCTTTTTTGCTTGCCATGGAAAAACACCTCCTTGCTGTACGGAAAAGCTGACTAGCCTACTCTACTCTTTTTCTGTTTCTTCGCTTGCTGCTGCTTTCTTTGCAGCAGCCCTTTTCGCTGCCGGTTTCTTCTCTGCCGCCGGTTCGCCTAAAGCGTCGGCGCCGTCTTCGTCTGCCGCTTTCTTCGCTGCGGGCTTCCTTCTCGCAGCCGGCTTCTTTTCGGCCGCAGGCTCCGCTTCGGCCGCAGGCTCTGCCTCGGCTGCATCCTTCTCGTCTGCAGTTTCCGGCGCTGTCACTGGTCCTGCTTCGGCTTGGGCAGGCGCTGCCTGCTCGGCTGCGCCGGCTTCGCCCTCTGCGGGCACTACGGTTTCGTCTTCAGACGGCTCTGCGATTTTTGCTGTATATGTCCCGTCCGCAGATATGGCTTCAATCCGGACCGTTGTGTAGGGCTGCCTATGCCCCTGCTTCTTCCTGAAGTCTTTCTTGGCTTTGTACTTGAATATGATGACTTTTTTGCCTTTTCCATTGTCAAGTACGCTTCCGAATACCCTTGCAGCGTCAAGGTAAGGCGTCCCTATCTGCACGTCGCCGTCGTCCTCGATCAGCATCACCTTGTCGAACTCGACGGTGTCGCCCACTTCGGCTTTCAGTTTTTCAATTGTGATTGCGTCGCCTTCAGATACCCTGTATTGTTTCCCTCCGGTCTTGATTACCGCATACATTCATGTTACCTCCTCTATCCAGTCTCGCCAAATCAAGGCAGCTTGCGCATTTTTATTGCCTTTTTTGAGCGGCTTACAACCACTAATGATAACATACATGCAAGGTGCGTGTCAAATGGTTTTTGTCTTGCGTTTTCCTTTGTTTTTCCTTAGCTTGGGCTTGCGATTGCAAGCAACACTATTCTGGCGTCGTCGAATTCATACGTGCATGTCGATAGAGTCACGACATTTCCACGTGTAGTGGGCTCCCTGTAGTTGCGCGCGTTTTTCTTTACATAGTCAAAAAACTTGCTCTCCTCAGCATCGATGCTGTAGATTACCTCATCTTCCGCATGCACGACCATGTAGGCAAAAATCTCCAGTGAATACGTGTCGTCTTTCAGCGAAATTGTCCCTGCCGAGTTTGACTTGAAAAACCACTCGTCAGCAAAGAAGCTCAAACTGCCGAACATGCTGTTGTTCTTCATGTAATGCCCATAGATGACAGTGTTGAAACTGGTAAGGTCCTCCTTGCAGCGGTAGTCCATGAAGATGCTGCCCGCAGCTGCGTATTTTCCGTACAGGTTGCGGCGCAGGTAGTAATTGTTGTCGCCTGCGAGGACAAAGGGGTAGTCGATCTGCGTTTCCGGGATTTTCAACCAGCCGACTATGTCGCTGTTCACGTCGGTTTGCATGTCGGCGACCCATGGGTTGCCTTTTGCCTCTACCGCTGCTTCCTGGGCTGGCTCGTCGGACTCGGCATCTTCCGCTTCAGGGATAAACTTGGCCATCTCGTCCTTAATACGCGCTTCCAGTATGTATTGCTCGGATATCTTCCAAAGCTCGTACCCGCTTAGGCAGATAGCCAGCGTCAGCGCAATTATAAGAAGCGTTCGGGCTGCTTTCCTCAATTTTTTTACCTCCTCTCACGCGGGCGATGCCCGCAAAATAGTCCGTAAGCTGCTAAATCAAGCAGGAAGCTGCTGATTGGCGAATGCGTTGTGCTTTTTTCTGCGGTGCGCTTCTTCCAGCAGCCCTCGGATGCTGAAGGACAGGAGTACGAAGAGCCCGAACATGATGAACACAAGATAGATGTTGGCCCTCAGATAAGTTATCCCGGCTCCGGCCCCCGGCACTGAAAACACTACTTTTCCTACTACGTTAGTTGCAAACACGATGTCGCTGTCGGGGTTCTCGTTGTTGACGCCTTTTGTTATGAACCCTCTGGCGCCGCTGTCCTGGTAGTTTTCCTGAATGCCGATGATCTGGTGGGTCACCGATGTGCTTTGGTCGCGCAGGTAGGTTATGTTGTCCCCTATCTGCAGGTCCTGCGGTTCTGTCTTATGCACCAAAATGAATGAGCCCTTTGGGATTTCGTCCTGCATGCTCGATGTCAGCACTGTAAAATAGGAATACCCCATCAACATTTTGGGCGTTCCACTGCCACCTCCTGAGAATATTGCCGTGACAAGGATTACGCAAATCGCTACATAGAATATCACGTCCGATATAGAAGCAAGCACGCCGGTTTTTTTCTTCGCTGGCTGCCGCTTGTTCAGTTTGGTAAGGAACCCAAAGGCTTTAACTTCCTTTTTCATGACTGTTGGCGCAACTGTTTCCACTTGCACAACCGCATTCACAGTTTCGACCGCGTTGACAGGCATGGGGGGCTCTGCAAACGTGACAGGCTTCTCCAACCAGGCAGGCTTTATCGGTGCCTGTATCGGAGCCGGTACTGGCGCCGGCATCGGCACTGGGATTGACGCTGGGATTGACGCCGGGATTGACGCCGGGATTGACACTGGCGCCGATGTCGGCGCCGGTATTGCCATCCGCATTGGTTCGGCTGGGTTCAGTGGATCAGTCTGTTCATTTAGGATTTTTTCAAAGTATGCAAATTTTGTAATGATGTAATCTCTGTTGAACTCCGCTGTTGTTGTCAAAGTCACTATATGGTCCTCCTTTCTTTGTTAATAATATAATCATAAATGATAAAGCAACTTTAAAGTCAATAGCGTTTCATAAAATTTTTACCTAAGATTAACCATATTTATTTGCAATGGGGTGAAACGTTGTAATTTAACCGTTTATGGCTGCTGCACATTACACGCTTCAGTTGGAATTTTCTCGTCTTCAGACAGTGAACCGAGGATGGGCCCACAAAAAA
>WRJV01000295.1 GCA_009778415.1 Clostridiales bacterium
ACTAGTTTTTAGCCACAGAACTCGGAGCTGATAAAACTGGCTGATTCCATGTTGGTTGCCTTAATTTTAGCACAGGAAAAGCCAGAGGTAAACCCTTTAAAGTTAAAATTTGAAATATTGCTATTTTCATTTTCATGACAATCGTTCAGCCATAAGTGGTATTAAAAACGCATTTACGGCTAAAAAATTAATTCACAAAAATTTATAAATTCTTCTAGACATAGTATTTTCAATGGTATATACTAAATCACATAACAGGTATTTCAGCCGTATGTGGCATTTTTTACATACATATGGCTACACAATGAAGGGAATGCTTAAAATGCGAACGCTTATAGGACGCTCAAATGAGCAAAGCAGGTTGAGGAAGCGCTATGAGTCGGGCAAATCGGAATTCATCGCCATTTTCGGTAGGCGCCGCGTCGGAAAGACATTTTTGGTAAAGTCGCTGTTTGGTTCGGATTTTGCTTTTTATGCGTCCGGGATTCAGGGCGGCGACGCGGCCCGGCAGATTGACAACTTCAACGAGGAAATCGCCAATTTCGGGGGCGCATCGCTTTTGGCGGCGGTAAGTTGGGCTGGCGCTTTTGAAAACTTGAACAAGCTCATCGCCGCGCTTCCCAAGAAAGGGAAGAAGGTGGTTTTTCTGGATGAAATATCGTGGATGGGTTCGCCTGACACGAGTTTCATATCTGCCCTCGATCATTTCTGGAACAGATGGATGTCATCAAGAGGCGACGTGCTACTTATCGTTTGCGGGTCGGCCACCTCTTGGATAATGGACAACATCGTAAACAACACCGGGGGGCTGCACAACAGGCTGACCGATCAAATCCAGCTGTCGCCGTTTACGCTGGGGGAATGCGAGGAATATTTCCGCGAAACGGGCATCCCCCTGCCGCGCTACCAAATCCTCGAATCGTACATGGTCTTCGGCGGTATCCCGTACTACCTCGATTTCTTTGAACCCGACCGGAGCCTTGCCCAAAACATCGACAGGATATGCTTCTTGCCGGGTGCGCCTCTGAAAAACGAGTACGCAAACCTCTTTCCGGCGCTGTTCAAAAATGCTGACAGCTATGTAAGTGTAATTGAAGCCTTGGCATCCAAGCGAAAGGGGCTGATGCGGGAGGAGATATCGGAGAAATCCAAAATCAAAGGCGGCGGCACCTTGACGAAAATTCTGGCAGACCTTGTTTCTTGCGGCTTTGTGCAGGATTACCTCGCTTTTGGAAAGCAGAGGAGGGATCGGATTTATCAGCTGACAGACCCCTTTACGCTCTTTCATTTGACGTTCGCGGACAAGCAGAAAAGGTTTGCGGACAACTTCTGGCTCCATTTCAGCACGACTCCCGCGCATTCGGCATGGAGCGGCTATGCGTTTGAACTAGCCTGTCTTTTGCACATGCCGCAAATCAAGCGCGGGCTTGGCATATCGGGCGTTTTGACAGAGGCGTCATCGTGGCGGAGCAAAACGGCAAGCCCCGGTGCGCAGATTGACCTAGTGCTCGACCGCGCAGATAAGATAGTCCATCTGTGCGAGATGAAATTTGCGTCAGACGAATACACAGTAGACAAAGAGTACAGCGCAAAGCTCAGGGAAAAAAGGGCGGCGTTCATGTCTGAAACAGGAACGAGAAAAGCAGCGCACACCACCCTTGTCACGACATTTGGCTTGGTGCGAAACGCATACAGCGCAGAGGTACTGTTCCAATTGACAATGAACGACCTCTTTGCATGATAAAACTGCCGCTGATTCATTTCATCAAACAAAACCTCACAGGGGTATGGGAGCTGAATTCCCAGCCCACCTCAGTTTCAATCCCGGCTTCGGCAAGAGCCGTGTCCCTGACGTAGTTCCCCCGGGCAATAGCCGTCAAATCAGCAGGGTCAACTGCCTGGCGCAGCCTTTCCGCAACCTCGCCGTGCCCGTACTGTTTGAAAATCTCAACCAGCTCGTCGATGTCGTAGTATACGGCTGGGCTGCCGCCTTCCGCGACATACATGAACGATTTGGACGGATAAAACGCTTCGCCGTTCAATTCAAATGTGTATTGGTGGTGCAGCACGGTGAACTCGCCGCCAAGGGGGTTGTCTATTGGAACCATCGACACGTTGTAAAGTCCGCTTGCAACAACGCCTTCAACTGTGGTCCGGCGTTCTTCGAGAGCCCTTCTTAGCTGCATCCGCTCGCCGCTGTCAAAGATGACATAGAGGCTGCCTGCATGCTCCGCGTTCAAATAGTATCTGCATTCGTCGTAATCGTATTCGTATATTAGGCTCCTTGCGCCTTCGGCCCTGTCCAATCCTTCCAAACCTTCAATTGCAATGTCGTCAAATGAATGCAGAGGGTTAAGGTACTGGGCAACGGCTTCAAACCCTTCCCGCAAGTCTATGCATTTCGCAGGGTCAAGGGTCCGCCGAGAAAGCAGCAGGGCAGACTCAAGCCCGCCTTCGTTTTCCCTGACGTACACTGTGTCCGCGCCGATGACGTCGTACTTGCGCACTGTGAAGCTTGCGCCGCTTAGTTGATAGAAAGATGGGTCAAAGTCGTTTAGCACAAGGGCTTCCCCTTTGCGGGCCAGCGCGAAAACGTCTGCCAGCGTCATTTGGTTTTCATAGGTGTCGCCCGGCCAAGTGGGCTGAGGATTTTCCTGAAAATGCGAGGCGGCGCGTTCCAAATCGGCAAATGTCGTATCATCAGTTTTTTTCAGCTTGTATATGCTCCAAATTCCGGTGCCGTTAAATTCAACCAGCCACAATGCGCCGTCCATCCGGTACAGCCCGGAATTCTTACCGCCCCCATCATTGATGACGGCAACCAGAAAGCGCTCTTTGTACAAAGCCAGGTTGGGCAGCCATTCAGAGAAGAAGCCGTCTGTCACCTTTGAAAACTCGTCGGTGCTGACAGGGGTGTTGCAGTACTCGACGGAACAGGTCCGCACTTCTCCATTTCCAGTGTCGGCCCTGATAAACGAGTTTTCGTCAAAAGCGTAGACATAGGGAGTCCCCCCAAAAGGCACATATGAACTGAGCGGGCTGGTGTACAGGTTTTCATCAAACACATAGCATCCAAGCACGCCGTCGTCAGCGTATTCTGGCGCAGTCGCGGCAAAGGAAAGCCCGGAAGCAGCCAAGGCAAGGCAGAGCGCAGCAGTGGCTACAACAGTTATTTTACCGGGCGGGCTTTCATGTTTTCGCACAGCACGGAGGATCAGCCACGTAGATGCGCCGGACAGCAGGACAACCAAAATGTCAACAGGCGCCAAGGTTATTTTTGGCAAAGCCTCGAAAAACCAACCTGTGCCGAAGCGGTAGAGGTGGCCATTCATCATGGCAGCTTCGCCAACATACATAAGGGATGCGGCACAGAGGGAAATCGCCCCCGGCACTCCGATGCCAAGCCATAGCTTCTTGCCAAGCAGGAAGCTCCCGGCGTAAACGCCGGCCGACGCGCCAAGCACGATGAAAAACATGCAGGTGAGCGCAGATGCCAGCGGCGTTTGGATTGCCGCCGGTGCCCTAAAGAATGCAGTCGTGTTGGCAAATAAGCAAATTGCGACCAGCAATCCAGTTGATGCAGCACGAAGGAAGATGGGTTTTGAGTTGTGCTTGCTGCTGCCTCGAAGCATCTTGGCGATGCTGTAGAGAAGCCCGCACACCATTGTTATCAGAACCAGTGCGATCAGGTAGTAGTGGATCTTGTACGTACTGTCCCCAAGGACGTACAAGAACCGGTCTTGATACGCATACGTGAGCGACGACTGTTCCAGCACGACAGGCGACATAGCGCACTGGGCAGCCTGCCAGATGTCAACAGTAGCCGTCTGCCCTACAGCGCCTACCGTAGGCGAGGGCGCCAGAATGAGAGTCATCCCGTCCACATGTATTTGAATTGTTTCAAAAAAACGCTCAACGGTAAAGAACGCGCCGTAAGCAGCAGCCAGACCGATCGGAAATGCGAGCCGCTTAAATTTCAAAAATACAGGCAGCAGCGCGGTAAACATCAGCAGCGAAACGCATATAGCAGCATAAGGCACTACGTATTTTGCGTATTGTTCGGGCTCGATTGCGCCATTTGCAAGGTTAATGAAAGCAATACGGATACCGTTTGCAACCGGGTATGCGGAAAGAACCGCCAGCACTGCAATTGAAACTATGTAATAGCGCTTGTTTTTGCTTATATTCATATTCATATTTCTATCCCCCAAACTGCGGATTCGTCACCAGTACCACCGCGACAACCACAAGGAAAAGCGACGACGCTACAGCCCCGGCAAGCGTTAACCTTCTGTAGTCAAGCACATTGACGATTCGCACCTTGATGCGCCCCTGCCCAAAAGCCGCAGAAACAAGAACCCGCTTGTCTTCAGCGAATCGCAGCAAAGCGCTTGCATAGGCTTTGCGATCCTCCGCATCGTATTTTTTGACCACTGACTCGTCGCAAGAAAGCTCCATGTCGGTAAAAAACGATTTCAGCATGACCCATGCTAGGGGGTTGAACCAATGCAAGCAGGTTGCGCCTATGCCAATCAGGCGCCAGAGGTTGTCAAGCCGCCTGATATGGGTTTTCTCGTGCGCAAGGATCATTTGGTATTCCGGGCTGCCCGGGTCAAGTGAATCCGGTAAGATGATCTTCGGGCGCAGCAAGCCTGACAACACCGGCGAGAGCAGCATTTCTGAACGGTATACGTTGTCCTTGACACAGACTGCCTTGTCCAGTTCTCTCCGTGTCAGAGCATACAGTATCACAGCTGAAAGCAGCGCTGCTGCGGCAATTATCGCCCAAACAGCAGAAGCGGCTGTGAAGATTTGCCGAAGGGGCTCTGTCTTGTACTCGACTGGAAAGATTTGCTCTGCCGTGCCAATTGAATTCATCGTTGACAAGCGGATTGACTCTGCAAGCGGAATGCCTTCCGGCTCGACTGCGATGAGCCGTTTCACCAAATTTCCTGTGAAGTTGAACAAGCTCCACTCCGTGGACAATGAAAATGGCACGAGGAGCCTGAAGAACGCCAGCGACCACAAAGGGTAGACAAACCGCCTCGGCAGCGGCCGTATCTGCCTGACAAGAAGCAGCGCAGCGATTACAATGCAGGACGCGATGCTCATATTCAAAATGAAATAAAAAACCGTGCCAAGCATAGCCGCCTACCCCTTCTTCCCGTGATCGTCAATCATGCGGCGCAGCTCGTCTGCTTCTTCGCCGGAAATTGCGCCTTCTGCAACAAAGGACGAAAACATCGCTTTTAGCGAACCGCCGAAAAACGAGTTCAGCACGGCTTTTGCCTCTTCGCGCCCAGCCTCTTCGCGCCCGACCAGGCTGCGGCAGGCAAAGCCTGGCTCGCTTCGCTCGATTGCGCCTTTGGCTACCAGCTTTTTTATAACAGTGTACGTGGTATTTTTGTTCCAGCCGATATTCTCGGCGGCAAGCACTGAAAGCTCCTTTGCCGTGGCGCCTTCGCGGGACCACAGCAATTCCATCAGCTTCAGCTCTCCTTCAAACAATTTGATCTTGTTCATTTGGCAAAGTCACCTCTCAAAATTTCAGACTATCGCAATAGTTGACAAGCACAGACTATCACAATAGTCTGTGCTTGTCAACTAAAAAATTTGCAGGAACATTCGCATGACGCGAATAACCGCACACTAAAGCAAAAAATAACACATCTTCTTTAAAATTCAACCTTACATGATCAATTCATTCTAGCCCTAGGCCCAAAGGCTCCCATCCTTCTTGATTGCAAGGCTTGCGTAAAAAAATCGTTTTGAAATATTGGGGACAACATGGTAAAATAAAGAGACGCATTGAAGGCTTGAAAGGGAGGCTGTATAATGAAAAAACTATTATCGTTAATAGTGGCTATCTCTATTAGTTCTGCATTGCTAATAACTTCTGTTGGCGCGGAATATGACATTACAGTTGAGCTCAACGGCAATCCAATTGCTTTTGACCAGCCACCGATTATACAAGATAGCCGGACACTTGTACCTATGCGCGCCATTTTTGAGGCGCTTGGGGCAGATGTTCATTGGGTTGAGAATTTGCAAGTTATTATTGCTTTTAAGGGGCACTCGGTATGCTTAATGAAAATAGGCGAAAAAGAATTATTTGTCACAGACACTTCTGCGTTTGATTCACTTGAAGACATATCAAATCAAATATACTATGCGGCTTTCGGAATGGATTACGATGAAGCATTTGACAAAGAAGAAGCTGCTATTGAAAATTTTATGCAGTTTTATGAATTTGACGTTGTCCCGCAAATAATAAACGGCAGAACCCTAATCCCCGTTAGGGCTGTCAGCGAAGCATTAGGCGTATCCGTGGATTGGGACAGAGACAATTATGTGGTAGAATTATCATGCAGCGATGAATTTGTTGACGAAAGAATTAAAAATCAAAGCCTTGTTGATGAAATTATCTATCTATATGAGGATCGGCATTCGGAGGCATACAAGCCACATCAGGGCGGATATGAAAATCCAGAGAGCGAGTATATTCTCAAGCAAAGCAGCAATTTGAAATTCAATCACAAAACAATATCCGGCACCGGGCATTCCGGCCTTGCAGTAAAAGAAGACAATAGCTTATGGGCTTGGGGGCCTGCAATAATGCCGCTTGGTGAATGGCCTGATTCGGAGGGTGTTAGGTTGCTAGAGGCGTATGGCAAGGATTTATCAACACCTGTTCAGCTAATGGAGGATGTTTTAACAGTTGCGGTAGGCGAGTCTCACAGCATTGCAGTAAAAACAGACGGTAGCCTGTGTTGCTGCTGGCGGGCTACACAGCCTTGCCGTGAAAACTGACGGCAGCCTTTGGACGTGGGGGTACAACAGCTTCGGACAGCTTGGCAATGGCACAAGAGAATATAGCACAAAACCAAATAAGGTTATGGATGATGTGGTTTCTGTCGCGGCAAATTATTATAGCAGTTTTGCCATAAAATCAGATGGGGGCCTTTGGGCATGGGGTGAAAACGGAAGCGGCTATCTCGGAAATGGCAAAATAGGAAGCATTATGAATGAGGACGGGCACACAGATATAGAACACAGCACCCTGCCTGAAAAAATTATGGATGATGTTGTTTATATAACGGCGGGTTATAGCGGCTGTGCCGCGATAAAGACTGACGGCAGCCTATGGATATGGGGCGACAACGGTGATTTTGTACAGGCCGCCGGCATTGAAAATGCAGATAGCAGCAAACCGGCAAAAGTAATGAATGGTGTAACCGCTGTTGAAATATCAAACGGTTGCGTCTTTGTGCTAAAACCAGACGGCGGTTTATGGGTTTGGGGAAAGCATTCATATAATTACCTTGGTTACGATATAAACGCGCCAACAAAAGTCATGGACAATGTAGCCTATATCTGCCCCGACTTGGCAGTAAAAAAGGACGGAAGCCTTTGGGCTATGGGTGGAAGGCCAAACGAAAAAGGACTATCAAAAATTATGGATGGAATGATTCTCAATTGATGGCAATAGTTTTCTGCATGGAAACAACCTGGACCTGCCCATATATTTTCACAGCGGTTTTTTCAAAGCCAAACCGCTCGAAATTGCGGAGAATCTCCTTGGGTGAGTAAAACCTGAAATCGCCGTCTTTCAGCAGTGGCACAAAAGGGTTGAGCAACACCTTCAGCAAGAAGGGGAAATACATGTCGGCAATATAGACCATCCCCTTTGGTTTTAGTACGCGTTTTGCTTCGCTTGCAAAGGCGGCTGGGTCTGGAAAGTGGTGGTAGGCGGCGCATACAGTGATCAAATCCATGGAATCGCTCGGGAATGGCAGGAATTCGCAGCCGGACACATGGAATTCCATCCCGGGGTTCTTTGCAGAGGCGTTTTTTATCATCTGGTCAGAAATGTCAACGCCAAACCCCCTGACAGGCTTTTGCCTGTTGACGTACTCCAAAAGAGAGCCGTTCCCGCAGGCAACGTCAAGAGCAGCGTCGTTTTCCCGCCAAGCCATTTCAGAAACCAGCATCAATTGAAGCCTCCTGGTGAATTGGCCTTCGAGTGAACTGTCGAAATTGTCCGCTTTTTTATTGTAGGCGGCTTTCGATTTTTCGTTGAAATCAACCTTTTTTCCACTCGTCATGAATTGTCGTTCCTCTCTGGTTCTTTTGCGAAATCCAACCTGACAAACCGTTTTCCGTTTGGCAGAGGGTATTCCTTCGTTTTTATAAGAACCATGCCAATACGCGACATTTCCTGAGTCAATCCGGCAGCCTCTACAGTCCTGTGCAGTGCAGATATTTCTGAAAACGCATCGGTGTAGGGAGAGGTGGAGACGAAAGAATTGCACGCGGTGTTTTCCTGCTGGTACGTGCAAGACAGGTACATGGGCAAGCAGTCGGCTATTTTTAGCGCAAAACACTGCAAGTCTACATATTCAAGAAACATGTTGGCGATGATCAATTCAGAGTAGGGCAGCAGCGCTTCCGGCTCGGACACGTCTATGTTAAGAAGCTGCAGGCAATCGCACAGCGCAGAGTAACGTTTGTGGCAGGCGGCAAGATAATCATCATTGACGTCGATGCCGATGACTTTTTTGATTTTGCCCGGATTGACATGCTCAAGGCCATTTCCGCCTGCAATGCCCAGAATCATGACAGAGCCGACGTCAAAATCGCTGAGCTGCTCATAAACAATATGGTTTAATGTTTGCAGCTGCTCGACCCCTGGGAATTTCATGTGCTCCTCATAATCAAACAACGGAACGTTTTGCCATGGGTTTCTCATCTACATCACCCTCCCTCAGAGTTGCGCCTTATTATCCATTATGCCAAAACCCGCCGCAATTATCAAGGCTTGTGCGAAAAACCGTTTTGATATTTAGCTAAAATCATGGTAAAATTAAGAAACGTATTGAAGAACTGAGGGAGAGAAAAGCTTGAAAAAATACTACATACTTACTAGCCTGATGACGTTGATACTGTCTCCTGCAGCGGCAAGCATCGGGCTTTTCGGCGCCATACTTGTGCCAACAGGCATTTTGCAATTTATCGCGCCGGTTCTGATGGTGATCCTTGTTTGGGCGCTGCATTCAAGGGCGGCGAAGTTGCCTGACAAAGCATCTCAAGTATTTTTACCGGCGTTTATAGCGTCCTGCTATTATATGGGCGCATGGATTGCTGTGTTTGGATTGTCAAGCTACCGTTTTGACAGCAGCCTTTTCGAAGGCCTCTACTTTGGGCTGACAGCGCCGTATTTTGTAATCAATGTGCTTCTGTCCTTTGGCGGGGACTTCAGCTTTTTTCCGCTAATAACTGCAGGAACGGCGGTAGTCACGGTGCTGACCGTCGTAATCACTTGCGCAATCTGCAAAAAGAAGATCACCTTCGACAAAAAAGTGCTGGTTTACGCATTAATAACCATTTGCCTGTTCGGTATCGCCGCTATTCAGCAATTTAGCCGAAGCATGGCGGTCCTTTCTTCTGATTATCAGATCGAACGGATTAAGGACGAGGTCAACCTCTATGAATACCGCCCGTTCAGTTCAAGCGACAAAGTCGCAAGCAAATTGATGCGGCTGGACGAGCCGCCAACCATATCATTTGCTGAGAATTACCCGAAGCTTGACGGCGCGACGGCGGCTTACCCGGTATATGCAGCAATAGTCCAAGAACTGTACAAGGGGCTTGACGAAAAAACAGTTGAGCAATTTGTGACTTGCTCGAAAACTGACGAAGCGTACCAGCGCCTTATCGACGGGAAAATAGACGTTTTCTTTGGGGCGCAGCCTTCCAAGCAGCAGGTTCAAGCGGCAAAAGAAAAAGGCGTCGAGTTGTCGCTCACGCCTATCGCAAGAGAGGCGTTTGTATTCTTCGTCAACAAAGACAACTCAGTAAGCAGCTTAACCTTGGAGCAGATACAAAGCATCTACCAAAAGAAGATTACGAACTGGCGCGACGTTGGCGGGAAAGCCGGAAAAATAATGCCGTTTCAGCGCCCTGAAAACTCAGGGAGCCAGACTGTGATGCTCGCGATGGTCATGGGAGGCAAAAGCCTGCCTGAGCCCCTCTGGGAAGAGTACGCTGCCGGAATGGGCGGGGTGATAAGCCAGGTTGCCGAATACAGGAACTACTCCGCTGCAATAGGGTACTCGTTCCGGTTTTTTGCAACGGGCATGAAGCCAGACGAAAACATCAAGCTCTTGGCAATCGACGGAATCGACCCAACGGCTGAAAACATCCAAAACGGAACGTACCCGCTTGCGATAGACGTCTATGCTGTGACAGCCGGTTCGGATAACGAGAACACCGATAAGCTGATAGAATGGATATTGTCAGAGCAAGGGCAGAATTTCATTGAAAAATGTGGCTATGTCAGAATCGCAAAGCGTACAAGGCTTTGATCGACAATATGCATTGACAACTCACTGCATTTGTATTATAATTGCAATATATTTTATTGAATGAGGTGATAATCATGGCAAAGACAATTCAGGTTCGTGTCAACGACCAGCTTAAAGAATCGGTGGATTCATTATTTACATCGCTTGGGCTTGATACCTCAACAGCGATTCGGATGTTCTTAGTGGCGGCAATGGAGACAGGAGGGATTCCTTTTGCAGTAATGCGTAATATTGATCGCGATGCTGCAATTAGGGAAGCGGTCGCTCGCCGAAAGTCAGGAGGCCATTTTTATACGGCAGACGAATTCAGGGCTAACATGAAAGCTGCAATTTGGGAGAACGCACATGAATCATAAGCCCGAATATTCCGTATCCGTTGATCTGGCTGTGTCGGAAAAAATGTTGTCGCATGTCGGCTTTCTCGCGAAAGTTAGTGTTATAGCGGCGGAGCGTTTGTATGACATGCTGGATGAATCCATTGCTGCCCTTGAAAACAATCCTAAAATTTACCCTCACTACATACCACAGGAGCCGGTTGATGCAGAACTTCGCTTCAAGATGTGCGGAAGACGCTACCGTATTGTTTTTGAAATTATCGGCAATTCGGTTTTTGTTTACGACATTCAGGATTGCCGACAAGATGTGGACAAAAATCTTGTGTAGGTACCGCTTCAAACCGTAGTGATGGAAAAACAGGGAGGTACAATATGAAATACCCAAAACTGCTGCAAAAGGGAGACACAATCGGCATCTGTGCCCCGTCAGACGGCTATGCCGAAGAGTTTGAGGCGCGCTTTGACAAAGCACGCAGCAATGTGGAGGCACTCGGCTACAAAACGCTGGCAACTGCGTCTGTAAAAGCCGGAGAGAAATGCGTTAGCGCGCCTGCGGATATCCGTGCAGAAGAATTCATGAGCTTATATGAAAATCCGTCTGTAGCTGCAATCATACCGCCCTGGGGTGGCGAGTTCCTTGTCGACATACTGCCGCTGCTTGAGTTTGAACGCATTTCAGCACTACCGCCAACATGGGTCTGTGGGTATTCAGACATATCCACATTGACAGTTCCGTTGACATTGCTTTGCGATGTTGCCACTGTCCATGGGTCGAATTTAATGAATATGGGGCATGCAAACATCCATGAAAGCGACTTGCGAGCCTTCGAGGCTATGTCAAATGCGGCTTTCTTGCAGCATAGCGCGCCTTTCTGGGGCGATTTCAGTGGCGCTGGCATTGAAGACGAAATATATGCACTGACAAGAGAAAGCAAATGGAAATCGACAGACAAAAAAAGCCATGATTTCACAGGGCGGATCATCGGGGGGTGCATGGACGTCCTGTGCAAGCTGCTCGGCACACGTTTTGCCCCTGTATGCGAGTTCATTGAAAAATACAGAAAAGATGGCTTTATCTGGACGCTTGAGAGTTGCGAGATGAATACGGCAGACATTTACCGCGCATTGTGGCAGATGAGGGAGTGCGGATGGTTTGAACATTGCGAAGGCGTTCTTTACGGCAGGGTCTGCGGGTACGAAGAAAGAGGCGGTTTCACTCTTGAAGACGCCCTCTCAAATGTTTTTGCCCCCATCGGCATCCCGGTTGTCTACGATGCGGACATCGGGCATACTCCCCCTCAAATGCAGGTTGTCAACGGGGCACTTGGCAAAGCCTCGTATAGTGACGGCAAGGCGACAGTTTGGCAGGAATTGATTCCGTAGCTTCACGGCAGAGCTGCAGCAGTTGCCTGAAACTGATAATCATCAACATAAGGAGGCTTTGATATGGAAAACCAGACAACAGAATGGAAACGCCAGTGGCGTGACGAGTTCCTAAAAGAGATTTGTGGGCTAGCCAACATGCAGGGCGGTACGCTTGAAATAGGTCGCGATGATAACGGTGAAATAGTAGGGATAGGTAACGCAAAGGAGCTTCTTGAGGAACTGCCAAATACGATTCGTCATGCTTTAGGCATAGTACCATCAGTCGAGTTGCTGTCCGATAATGGCAAGCAATACATCGCTGTTAGCGTAGATGCGAGCAGTACACCAGTCAGTTTTCATGGACGGCATTACCTCCGCTCAGGCAGTACGACACAGGAGCTGGGCGGCAGCGATCTTGACAACTTTATTTTACGCCGGTTGGGTGTAACTTGGGACGGTATAACCATTCCAAATATTAAAGTCACAGATCTTGACACATCTGCGTTCCGTATTTTTCGCGAAAAAGCTATCGCAAGTGAGCGCTTGCAAAAAATTGACTTAGAAATGAGCGATGAAGCATTGCTTGACAGCCTTTCTCTTGTTGAAAATGGAAAATTGACGCGAGCTGCCGTTTTACTGTTCCACCACAACCCAGAAAGATATGTGTTTGGAGCCTTTGTCAAGGTCGGTTATTTCGAGACCGATGCTGACTTGGTTTATCAGGATGAATTTCATGGATCCCTGATAACAGTTGCTGACCAAATAGTTGATACGATCTACCGAAAATACTTCAAAGGGACTATCAGCTATGAGGGGATACTGCGTGTTACAGATTATCCTGTGCCACGACCTGCACTTCGCGAAGCCATATTCAAAGAGATTGTCGCATAATGCAGAGCCTCCTTTCATTGGGGCAAGTAGTTGTTGAACTCACTTAAAGTATACATATAGTTGTTAGCTT
>WRJV01000296.1 GCA_009778415.1 Clostridiales bacterium
TTTGGAATATCTTCAGGAATATCTTCAGGAATATCTTCAGGAATATCTTTGGGAACATCTTCATGGACGGGCAATGCGTCGGCGAAGGCAACATCAACTCCGGGCATGCTATAGCTCAGGCTGTCTCCTGCGCACCCAGACAGCAGCCCTGCTGCCAGTGCCACCGATATAAAAAACGCAAATGTCTTTTTCATGGTAACTACCTCTCGTTCGTCATGGTATTCTTTTGACTGCTGGCGAGGCGGTTTTGTTCCGTCTGAAATAATCCTTGCAAAATCCCACCATAGGTGCTATTATTTCAGCATAGCATACTAGATATAGAACGTTACAATTAAAATTTGCAAAGGAGCATGCAGTCATGTCAAAGGCAACTATCGCCCCATCACAGCAAAAACTATTGCATACGAAATCCGGAAACAGATGTGCGGTTTGCAAAAAATGCCTTGCCGAAAATGATGCCGCAAGGTCTCTTGGCGAAAACGCACACATTTACGGAGAAAAACCGGAGGCGACCAGATATGATCCAAACCAGAAGGAGGCTTTTGTTAATTCCGAAAAGAACCTGATTTATGTCTGCCCGGGCTGCCATTATAAAATTGACTATGTACGGCCGCAGGACTACCCTGTAGAGCGGTTGTTTGAAATCAAACGGGAGCATGAAGAAGCAGTGCGGACTTTGCCGCAAAACACTCTGGACAACGAGAAAATATCAACCCATTTAGCCGAAGTCATTGTCCGTTTGAGCCGTATCGAAGAAAAACCGGAAAAGGACTTGTACGATAGAAGTTACCTAGACTATGAAATTCAAGAGAAAATAGACTTCAACAAGATTAAGCTGTATGAAGAAGTCATAAATGAATACAAAGTATATCAGTACTATTTGCACGGGGAAAATGGCTTATATGAAATATCCACCAGGGAAGGCGGGTTCGAGAAAATAAAAATTTACAACCGAATACTGCATGTGTATGTGGAAACAATAAAGAATTTACTTGAAGAAAGAAACACATTGCCTTTCAGTGGAGACGACATATATTTCGATGTTTTCAATAAAATTAATACGATGGTCAAGGGCAGCAAAGAATATATTGAAATGAACGATGACGATCTGATGCACTGCATACACATAGTTTTAGTCGATGCCTTTATAGAGTGCAAGTGGTTTGAAAACCCCAAGAGTGGAGGTGGCAACCTTGGTTCTGCCAACTGATGTTTATCCGCAAGAAAGCCTTTACTATCTTGGAGGGCTGACCATGGAATCCTTAAAGAAAAACGGGAGCAGAATGGGCCTTGTTGACCTGTTCTTGGAGTTGAACAAAAAAACAGTGGTTGGCATTAGCTTGTTTGCACTGATTTTAGACTGGCTCTTTCTGATAGAAGCCGCAACAGTAGAAGATGACGGAGTGGTAGAATTATGTTTTTGAAGAAATTAACAATTACCTCAGCATCAGGTATAATTCGCGAGGTTGTTTTTTCGGTGGGGCTCAACCTCATAGTAGACGAAACAGAAAGGAGCAACGAAAGCGAATCCGGCAACAGTGTCGGCAAAACGACAGTTCTCAAGTTAATTGACTTTTGCCTTGGTGCTGATGCGAAGAACGTCTATCAGGATTCGGAAAACAAAAAAAACATCAACACAGAAATAAAGGCTTATTTAGAGGATGAGGAGAGGCGCATATTAGTTGAGCTTGTATTGTGCCGTGACATCAACGATCCATATTCTGAACAAATAATTGTTGAAAGAAACTTTTTAAAAGGAAACATGAACATTTGCCGGATAAACGGCGAAAAAATCAAAATAAAAGAATTGGAAGACGCTCTGTCGAAAAAAATACTCGGAAGATCCTTTACAAAACCAACATTCAACCAGCTAATTGCCCATAACATTCGGTATTCAAACGATAGGATTGAAAAATGCTTGAAATTTCTCAATGCCTATTCAAAAAACAGCGATTACGAAGCACTTCACTTGTATATGTTTTTAGGAAACAGGATAGAAGAATTGTATAATCCACAGGAAAAAATATCCCAAAGTGATTTATTGAACGAAGAAATAAAATATCGCGACAGGCTTACATCGAACGTGAACCTGTCTCAGTTGGAATCAAAACTTGGGGTGTGTGAAAACGCAATAAATGAATTAGAGGAAAAACGCAAGTCGTTCACGAAAGACGAAGATCATCAAAAAGCTTCAAATCAGCTAAGCCTGATTAAAACACAAATTGGTTTTGAACAGCAGACAAAAAACGCCCTGATATTCAGGCGAGAGCTGATAAGCAAAAATTTAGCTGAGCTGGACAGCAGAGTTTTCGAACATGAATACAGCAACTTAAGCTTCCTTTACAATGAAGTCAAAGCGATGCGCCTCGATGGTTTGAAAAAAACATTTGAAGACTTGGTTGCCTACCATAACAAAATGATTAAAAACAAAATCGTTTTTCTTAAACGCGATTTACCGGATATTGAAGTGAAAATCAAGGAAGCCGACAGAAAAATCGCAGATTTTTCAAACCAAGCGGCATCGCTGGAAAAGTCTTTAAAAGCAATCCTTTCGCTTGTTGAATTCGAGCAGATTGTTGCCGAACTGCAAAGCCAGTCGGAAACAAAGGGGGAACTAGCCGCAAGAATTGAACAGATCAAACAAGCCAATGCAATAGTAGCTGAACTGCGTCGGAAACTCGAGGAAGCCTCGGTGTCCATTTACTGCGATAGTTTCAAAAAGGAATTGCAGGCAAGCATCTTTGAATTCAACAAATATTTTTCGAAGTTTTCAATGGAAATATACGGCGAAGAGTATCTCGTTTCTGTTGACGAGAATGAAGACAAACAACGCAAGAAATACTATGAGTTTTCAACATTTAACAACAATTTCTCATCAGGCAAAAAAATGGGCGAAATACTGAGCTTTGACATGGCTTATGCAAGTTACGCAAGAGAGAAAAAAATTCCATCGCTGCAATTCATTCTAAACGACAAAAAAGAGCTTATGGACATAAACCAGATCGAAAAGGCAGGCAACATTGCGAACAGGCAGTCGCTGCAGCTTGTTTTTTCTTTGCTAAGCGACAAACTGTCAGACAAACCCGACCTCAACAATTTCGTTCGGCTTAGACTTTCAGAAAAGGACAAACTTTTTAGATTTTAGGCAAGGAACCAAACGAGCAGCAAAGCCGGCGAGGGATTGGCCCTTCGCCGGCTTGTATTGTCTTGTTCTGTTCGGGCAGTACCCGTGCGGCCACTATTTCGTATAGTGTATGAACAGGTCGAGCAAATCGAGCATGTCAATTATTCCGTCGCAGTTTACGTCGCACATGCTTGCGGTTACAGGCTTGCCCCGTGAGTCGCTGACTTTCACCAGAGTGCCCCATTCAGGTGAAGCTTGGCTGAACCCGCAATAAAGGAGCATGATGCCAAGGTCAAGGGCGTCGACCGCGTTGTCCCTGTTGAGGTCGTATTTCGAGAAGACCCGCTGGTCTATGTTCGTAACAGCCACGCCGTCCAAAATCAGGGCGTCGAGATAGACGGTAGTGTCGTCGCCAAGCCCTACAGCCCTAAACCCAGTCAGTGCCATTGCAGCATCGCCAATGCCCTTTGGAGCGAACAAGAACTCCGCAACGTCAACCGCAGCAGCCGAGGTAAGCCCTGTTGTGCTGCCCGACGGCAAGCCGAGGGTAGCTGTGCCGCGCCACTTGTTGCCGCCAGCATAGACCCAAAAGACATCGCTTAGGGGATTAAACCCGGCAAGGCCGCTGATCCATTTGCCCGCCAGCAGATCGCCGTCGATTTCAAATTCCAGTTCTACGTTGAGCAGGTCTGCCGCCTGTTGGACGGACAGCGTGTAAACTACGTCGCGCTCGATGCCGCTCTCCTCGTCCACTCGGAGGCTGGCGTAAACCTTGCTCGGGTCAAGCGTCGCTGCTTTGAGCACAGGGCTTGGGGCAGACGCGTCATGGGTTGCCGTGGCTTTGACCCTCTGGTAGAAATCATAAGTTGTGTCTGGAAGCAACCCAGCAAACACCGGGCTGTCCTGCCAAAGGCTGCCGCCGGACGAATACTCGTAGGCGTCAACCAGGGCTAGTTGTATGCTCGTGCTCGTTTTGTACGCTGCACGTGGAGCGACGGCGTCGCCGCCTTTGTAAAGCGCTTTCATGACGGGCACTGTGGCGGCATAAAGCTCGCCCGTTTTGTCTGCCGACGTTATTTGGACCGATACGGCCTTGCCAATGTCGCCAGCGGTTACAAAGTACGTGTTGTCTGCATCGGGTGCGCCAACTGCCTTGCTGTCGACAAACCATTGATACATAAGACTTTCCGCGTTCCCGTTTTTCACCAAGGCCGTCACCGTGTCGCCGTATCTTGGAGTGTGCTTGTCTATGGAAGCAGCACCAGTCAAAACGCCCGGCGCCGGCGGCTCCCAAGTTAATGCAGCTGTCGTGTTCACGTCTTGGAACAATGTTGAAGCGAACAGATACGCATACCCGCCGTTAGTGTCAATAGCGTTTGGCTGACCTTTTTTAACGTGGTAGAGCGTTGCCCCGGTAAGGAATACGGATTCGCGCCACAGGGGCGATGATGTTGAAGCCGGCCTTGCCCACCCGAGGGTGTCGTTTGGTATGGCCACATAGCACTCAAGCCCAGGTACGTTCGGGATGGAGATGTTGAGTACCGTGTTGCCTGCGTCAGGAGCCGCCCCTATCCTGTACAGCATCTCGTGGGACGCGCCAAGCGTTATCCTGCCCGGTGCAGCCAGCGCGTTTGACTGGAAGCCGTTGAGGGCGACTGCGCCGCCTGGGGCAAGAAGCGGGATGCGTGTAAATGTTGGGTCGTAGTAGCGGGTAACCCACAGATTGTCGGTGTCTTTTACTGGAATGTGGAATTTAAGGGCCGTATGCGGTACGCCTTCCTGTGACACGACCACGCCGCCGTCAGCCGCGAAATTCTCCATGAACAAATAATAGAGGTTGTCAAACACTTCCCTGTCGGTGAATGCGTCGTATTTGCCTTCAAACACGTGCTTGTACGCAGCGCCCAAGGCATTTGGCATTGAGAACGAATTGCTGTAGTACGCCCTCTTTGCTTCCGGCGTCGCGCCCACGTTCATCAGGAAATCGTAAAGCCTGCTCCCATATTCGCCGTTTGTCATCTTGTGCATCATCGTGGAGTGTAGGTACCCTATGCCGTAAGCTTTGTTGTCGTAGGTGGCGGTAAAGAAGTCTGCCCTGGTGCCGGAATAGATGTTTCTAGTGGCGCCTTCGATGTAAGGCGCGTAGATTACCTCGGCGCCCTCTTGCACGTAGTACTGGTCAACAAGGCCGCTCAGCGCCTCGTCTATCCAATAAAGGGAGGTAGGCCCACCGTAGACCCACACGTGCATTTGGCTTAGCAGATGCTGGAACTCGTGGGCAAACGTGCCGTAAAAGAGCAGGCTGTCCCCTTTGTTGCTCAGCTCCATAAGCGCGTCCCACCCTGTGTTCGGGCTTATGTCGACGTGAATCACGTCAATAGGCTGAGTTGTAATGGTGTTGCCTGAGGAGTCCCTCAGGCTGTTTGTTTGGTTGTCGGCTGACTCGAAGTAGCCCCAGTAGCCGCTGGTGTCCGATAGCAGCATGTTCACGTGGCCGTCCAGCCCTTGGTCGCCATACGCGGTGCGCCCGTTTGAGGCATAGTTCAATATCCCGGCGTGGGGGGCGATCCCGGTCACAGGGTCTGTCATCCGTTCGTAGATTGCGTCGCCTGTTATGGCAATTTCCTGCAGCACTTTGGGCTGTGCCATCAACTCCCGGATCTTGCACGTGGCGTCGCTGTGCGTGTTGCCTCTGGTTGCGTGCCAGTCGGCGTCATCCAGGACCCATACATTAACATGTTCCCCTTGGCTTGCCAGTACGGCTTTTATGGCCCTGTAACCGCTGGAAAGGTAAGCCCTGAAATACCTTTCCTCGCCCACAACAAAGGGGCCTGACGGGGTTTCGGCCATCGCACTGGCTGTAAACAGGCCGCCGTCTGGTGTCGTTTCCGGCTCCGGCTCGTCGTATGTCCGCTCCCAGTGCTTGCCGGCAGACCTGTCAAGGTACACTCTATCCAATTCCTGGGATTCCGAAGCCAGCGCATTTGCTTCGGCGGCGTCCTCGTAAAACAAGGCGCGAAACCTTTCGAGGGACGAAACTGCGCCGTTGCCGTCAGGCCCGTCTGCATATGCGATTCCGGACGGTGTGGCAACCAGCATCAAAACCATCGCCAACGCCAGCGCAACGCTTACAATCTTTCGCGTGTGCTTTTCACCATTCATAAAAAAACCTCCTTCTAAAAATAACACTATTGCTTGTGGAAAATGATTAACGAATCTGTAGAATACAAGTCCAGTATATTTGCCGTGCCAATGATTGTCAATGCCCAGCGCTCCACTTTTTCTCAAAAGATGGCAAATACTATTGTAAATAAGGCATTTTTAGTATAGAATATAAGGGTATGAAACAAGACAAAAACATCAAAAGGGAGAAGGATTTATGGCGGCAGACACATTGCAGCAGCAGTACGACGCAGAACAAATACAGGTACTTGAGGGATTGGAGCCGGTTCGGAAAAGGCCAAGCATGTACATCGGGAGCACTGGGCCACGAGGGCTCCATCACTTGGTTTACGAGATAGTGGACAACAGCGTGGACGAGGCGCTGGCGGGGTTTTGCAACAACATCAACATCACCATACACCGCGACAATTCAGTAACGGTCGAAGACGACGGCAGGGGGATGCCCGTGGACATGCATCCGAAACTTGACCTTCCTGCCGTGGAAGTAATCCATACGGTCCTCCATGCGGGCGGGAAATTCGGCGGCGGCAGCTACAAGGTTTCCGGCGGCCTGCACGGCGTAGGCGCCTCAGTAGTGAACGCGCTTTCGTCCAAGATGGAAGTGGAAATAAAAAGAAACGGCAAAATCTACAAACAGACTTACTCGCGAGGCGAAACGACCTCGCCCCTCATTGTGATCGGCAATTCCCGGAAGACCGGGTCAAAGACGGTTTTTTGGCCGGACGAAGAAATTTTCGAAGAAATCGTGTTCGACTACCCAACGCTGGAGCACAGGCTGCGCGAGATGGCTTTCCTCAACAAAGGCGTCAAAATAACGCTGAAAGACGAGCGCGAGGGGCAGAAAAAATCCGAAGAGTTCCATTACGAGGGCGGCATCAGGGAATTCGTCAAGCATCAGAACAAGAACAAAGAAGTCATCCACAACGATGTCATATATTTCGACATAGACAAGAAAGACATGCAGGTCGAGGTCGCCATGCAGTACACCGACCGCTACAGCGAACTGATCCTAGCCTATGCGAACAACATCCACACCCCCGACGGCGGGACGCACTTGATCGGGTTCAAGTCGGCGCTCACCAGAACCCTCAATGATTACGCCAAAAAGAACAAATACCTCAAGGACAGCGACGAGCCGCTGGCGGGCGAGGACGTGCGTGAGGGCTTGACAGCAATCCTTTCGGTCAAGCTGCTGAACCCTCAGTTTGAAGGGCAGACGAAAGCGAAGCTCGGAAACAGCGAGATGAGGGGGGTCGTCGAGACAGCGACGAACGAAAACCTCACGGCGTTCATGGAAGAGAACCCGACGCAGGCAAAGGTCATAATCGAAAAATGCCTCCGTGCAGCCAGAGCCCGCGAAGCGGCGAGGAAAGCAAGGGAGCTCACAAGGAGGAAAGGCGTCCTTGACGGCTTTTCTCTGCCAGGCAAACTGGCAGACTGCTCAGAAAAAGACCCGGTCCTTTCTGAAATATTCCTCGTAGAGGGGGATTCGGCAGGCGGCAGCGCGAAACAGGGCAGGGACAGGGTCAGGCAGGCCATCCTGCCGCTTCGCGGCAAGATACTCAACGTTGAGAAGGCGAGGCTAGACAAGATACTCAATTCGGACGAAATCAAAAATATGATTACCGCGTTTGGGTGCAATGTCGGGCAGGATTTCAACATCGAAAAGCTTAGGTACCACAAGATAATAATAATGACGGACGCCGACGTGGACGGGGCTCACATCAGGACGCTGCTACTTACGTTCTTCTACAGGTACATGACGCCGCTTATTGAGGGCGGGTTCGTATATGCGGCGCAGCCGCCGCTGTACCAAGTCAAAAAGAACAAGGACGTCTATTACACGTATTCCGAAAAACAGCAGGAAAAGCTCATGGCGGACCTTGCCGACAAGCCGGGCAAAGCTGACGTGCAGCGGTACAAAGGCCTTGGGGAAATGGACTATCACCAGCTTTGGGAAACCACGATGGACTACAAGAACAGGACGCTTATTCAGATAACCCTCGACGACGTGACGGCGGCAGACGAAATGTTTACGACTCTCATGGGCGACAAGGTGCCGCCAAGGAGGAAGTTCATTGAAGACAACGCCAGGTATGTCAGAAATCTTGACATTTAAGAAGGAGGGCTAGGCAAATGAATTTACTTGAAGACCAGAAAATGGTTCAGCATGAAATATATGACGAAATGAAGAGCTCCTACATGGATTACGCCATGAGCGTAATCATAAGCAGGGCTCTCCCTGACGTGCGCGACGGGCTCAAGCCGGTACACCGGCGGATACTTTACGGCATGCACGAATTGGGGATAACCCCGGACAAGCCGCACAAAAAATCAGCGAGGCTGGTCGGGGACGTGATGGGCAAATACCACCCGCACGGGGACAGTTCAATATACGACGCCATGGTCAGGATGGCTCAGGATTTTTCCATAAGGTACCCCCTCGTCGACGGGCACGGGAACTTCGGGTCGGTGGACGGGGACGCGGCAGCGGCCATGCGCTACACCGAAGCGAGGATGTCCCCGCTTTCGCTTCAGATGCTGAGGGACATAGACAAAGAGACGGTGGATTTCATGCCGAACTTCGACGAAGAGGAGAAAGAGCCGACAGTGCTTCCGGCAAGGTTCCCAAACCTCCTCGTCAACGGTTCCAACGGCATCGCGGTGGGGATGGCGACGTCGATCCCGCCGCACAACCTAGGCGAGATCATAGACGCGTCGGTAAAATTGATTGACGACGAAAACTGCACCGTCGAGGACCTGATCAAAATCGTCAAAGGGCCCGATTTTCCCACAGGCGCCACCATCATGGGGAAAAACAACGCGAAGCAGGCCTACAGGACCGGCCAGGGCCGCGTCATAGTCAGAGCGAAGGCAGAGATCGAAGAAAGCAAAAAGGGGAAGCAGCAGATTATAGTGACTGAAATCCCCTACCAGGTGAACAAGGCAAGGCTCCTTGAAAAAATGGCAGAGCTGCTGAAGGACAAAAAACTCGACGGGATATCGGAAATCCGCGACGAGTCCAGCAGGAAAGGGATGCGTATAGTCATCGAGCTCAAAAAAGACGGCAACCCGCAGATCACGCTGAACAGGCTGTACAAGCACACGCAGATGCAGGACAGCTACAGCATGATAATGCTCGCCCTCGTAGACGGGCAGCCAAAACTTCTGACGCTCCACGACATGCTCTCAGAATACCTGAAGCACCAGAGGGAAGTCGTTACGAGAAGGACGGTCTTCGACAAGAAAAAAGCCGAAGCGCGGGCCCATATCCTAGAAGGCCTGCGGATTGCTCTTGACAACATAGACGAGATAATAAGGATAATACGCGCCAGCTACAACGACGCCAAGCCAAAGCTGATGGAACGCTTCGGGCTCTCCGACATACAGGCGCAGGCGATTTTGGACATGAGGCTGGCAAGGCTGCAGGGGCTTGAGCGCGAGAAGATCGAAAACGAGTACAAAGAGCTAATAGAGCTCATCAAGTACTACAACCAGCTCCTTGCTGACGAAAAACTGCTGATGGGAGTGATTAAGGACGAGCTGCTGGAAATAAAGAAGAAATACGCAGACCGCAGAAGGACGAAGATACAGGCGGCTGAGTCGGACGACATTGACGAAGAAGACCTCATCGAAGAAGAAAACGTCGCTATTACGCTCACCCACCTAGGTTACATTAAAAGAATCCCCACAGACACGTACAAGACGCAGAAGCGCGGCGGCAAAGGGATAACAGGGCTCACGACGAGGGAAAACGACTTCGTGAAAAACCTCATCATGACGTCGACCCACGACCATCTGATGTTCTTTACCAACACCGGAAAAGCCCACAAGATCAAGGCTTACGAGGTGCCGGAGGCGACGAGGACGGCAAAAGGGACGCCGGCAGTCAATTTCCTCAACCTCATGCAGAGGGAAAGGATCACCGCAGTGATTCCGATCAAAGACTTTGCGGAAGACAAATTCCTCATTGCCGTGACAAAGCACGGAACGATTAAGAAAACACCGCTGTCGCAGTTCGACACCAACAGGAAGGCAGGCCTGATCGCCATAAGCCTCCAAGAAGGCGACGAACTTATCGGCATCAAACAGACCACGGGCAAAAACTTCGTCATCATAGTCACGAAGAACGGTAAATGCATCTGCTTTTCCGAAGAAGACGTGAGGAGCATGGGCAGGATCGCCGGGGGCGTCCGCGCAATCAAGCTGGAACAGGACGACGACGTTGTCGCCATGGAACTTGTCGAGCCAAACGAGGAGCTTCTCGTGGTCACAAAGAACGGCTATGGAAAGCGGACGGCGGTAGAAGACTACAAAGTTCAAGTCAGGGGGGGCAAAGGCCTACTGACTTACGACAAGGCAAAATTCAAAAAAACCGGCGAGCTCATAGGGGCGATGGTGGTAAACGACACTGACGAGATTCTCCTGATCAATTCCGACGGCATCATCATAAGGATACGGGCAGGGGAAGTCTCCAGGCTGGGCAGGGCCACGCAGGGAGTCAAGATCATGAGGGTTGCAGAAGACGCCAACATCATCGCGCTGGCGAAAGTAATAAAAGAAGAAGAGGAAGCCGGGCTTGAGGGCACAGCGGCGGCAGCTCCCGAAAAAGCGGCAGCTCCCGAAAAAGCGGCAACTTCCGAAAAGGCGGCGGCTCCCGAAAAAAAGGGAGCGGGCGGCTCTGCTCAACTTGAAATCAAAATGAAAAAGGGAGGCAAAAATGCCTGATGTACTAAAATTTTCAATACCGGGAAAACCCGAATACGTGCAAATGGTCAGGCTAGCGATCGCGTCGATTGCAGGGACGGCGAATTTTGACGTGGACGCAGTGGAAGACATTAAGGTGGCTGTCGCAGAAGCGTGCAAAACGGTATCGTGCCACGGATTTGACGGGTTCAGCAACACCTACGAAATAATCTGCGAAATCGATGAAAACAGCATGCTGATAACAGTTGCCGACGCCCAAAGCGGGCACGACTTGGTAAAAGCAAACAGGCCATGCAGCAATTGCCCAAACGAAGGCGACATGGCTCTGGCTGTGATGGAATCCTTGATGGACAAGGTGGAGGTGATAGCGGGCAAAGTCGGCAACGAAAGCGTCAAAATGGTGAAAAACAAATGACAAACGCAGAATTGTTCAAGGGTTACGCCAAGACGCGGGACGTAAGCCTCCGAAACAAAATTGTGGAGCAGTACCTGTACATGGTCGATATATTGATAAGGAAATATTTGAACAAAGGAGTGGAGTACGACGACCTTTATCAGGTCGCCGCGATGGCGCTGGTTTCTTCGGTGGACCGCTTCGACCCGTCAAGAGGGTTTGAATTTACAAGTTTCGCAACACCGACTATTCTGGGCGAAATCAAGAAATATTTCAGGGACAAGGAGTGGAGCCTCAAAGTGCCGAGGCGGCTCAAGGAGATAAGCGCGAAAATCCCTTCGGCAAAAGAAGAGCTTTCCCTTAAGATTCAGCGCGCCCCAAAAGTGCCGGAGCTCGCCCGGTTCATGAGGTGTTCCGAGGAAGAGCTTTTAGAGGCGATGGAGAGCAGCAAAGCTTACGGGGCCTACTCGCTCAACCAAACTATATTCGACAACGAGGACGGCAACGAAACCGACGCCCACATTGAAAAATTCACGGCGGTGGAGGACAAGGGCTACGACAAGCTTGAATACGAAGAGATAATAAGGAACGTTATCTTCACCCTGAGCGACACCGAAAAGCGGGTGTTTCGCAGACGGTTCATCGAAAATAAGACGCAGACGGAAATAGCAAAGGAAATCAAGGTTTCCCAGATGACGATCTCAAGGACGGAAAAAAACATAAAGACAAAGTTCATGAAGGAATTATACAGATAAAAGGTAGAAAAAAGATAAAATAGAGGAGGCACAGCTATGAAACGAGTTTTTTCTGGGGTCCAGCCCACCGGCAACATCCATATCGGGAATTACCTAGGGGCGTTCAAGCAGTTCGTTGAGCTGCAAAACGAAAACGAATGCGTCTACTGCATCGTAGACATGCATTCCATCACGGTCCCCCAAGACCCGGCAGAACTTAAAAACAACACCCTCAACGTGGCGGCTATCTACATGGCGACTGGCATAGACCCGAAAAAATCGATACTGTTCGTGCAGTCTGAGGTTAAAGAGCATGCAGAGCTGGCGTGGATCCTGATGTGCAACTCCTATACCGGCGAGCTTTCACGCATGACGCAGTTCAAGGACAAGAGCAAGGGGAGCGAGTCCGCCCCGGCGGGCCTGTTCACTTACCCGATATTGATGGCTGCAGACATACTTCTTTACGACACGGACATGGTTCCTGTTGGAAACGACCAGAAGCAGCACATTGAGCTGTGCAGGGACATTGCAATCCGCGTCAACAACAAGTTGAGCGGCACCTTCGTAATACCCGACGGCAGGTACCTAAAGGAGGGTGCAAGGGTCATGTCCCTGGACGAGCCGGACAAAAAGATGAGCAAGAGCGCCGAGAACGAGCTCAGCCGGATTTCCCTTTTGGACGATGAAAACAAAATAAAGAAGGCCATCATGCGAGCCACAACCGACTCGGAAGGCACTGTCAGGTTTGACATCAAAGAAAAACCCGGCATCAGCAACCTCCTCACTATTTACAGCGCGTTTTCAGGCGTTCCCATCAAGACGCTAGAGAAGAAGTACGAGGGCCGCGGTTACGGCGAATTCAAAAAAGACCTCGTCGAGATAACAGTTGATGCGCTCAGGCCCATCCGCGAAAGGTTCAACGAGATAAGAAATTCGCAGGAGCTGCCGGACGCGCTTGAAGAGGGTGCAGACAAGGCACGGGCAATAGCGGAAAAGACCATGAAGAGGGTGAAGGGCAATTTCGGGCTGGGCGTTTAAATTTAAACGCTTTGAGCCGTCAAGTGGGTTGTTTTGGAGGGCGAGCCAATGGAAAGCGAGAAAGCGGGCAACGTGAATTGCTTCCAGTGCATACATTTTGCCGTGACTTGGGAACCGCAGCACCCCAAATCCTGCAAGCTGTTTGGCTTCAAATCGGCAGCGCTGCCTTCTGTTACCGTGTACGAGTCCACCGGCAGCGTCTGCTTAGGCTTTGAGAAGAAGGAGGCACACAAAAAAGGCTCATGA
>WRJV01000297.1 GCA_009778415.1 Clostridiales bacterium
ACAAATTAGAAGACAGCAGCAAATAGGGCCTCTTTAAGAGGCGGCAGGTAAGGCGTGCCTGTGAAACCCGCCTTTAGGCGGTGCCAGCACCCGGGCCCCGGAGGGGCCAACCCCAAACCTCCACTTGAAGTGGAGGTAAGTGACTGGTTTAAGTTTGTGCAAAGACCGCTGTGTAACCCATATTGCTCGTCCAAATGACGATGAGACTCTTCGTGTTGTCAATTATCACACCATTATCCGGTTGCAGAGCATTTGGTGCTCCCTTTGGGCAAAATGAAACGGCCCAGTTAATGGCGACGGCATGTGAATCTGGGATCGAAGCAACAAGTGAAATTCCACTATTTTCAAATAAAAGGGGATGGGAACCCGCATTATCTGTGAGTATATTTCCCTGAACGACCACCCAGGCATCATTAAAGACGATTTTGTCGCTTGACACAAAGAGGGTATCAGCATCTGGAGAAGAAGCACCCGCTTTCCAATGCACCCCTGGATCATCAGGGTTATAATAATTTACTGCATAAGCCACTTCTGTCCAAGTACCTTGCAAGCTCGAATAATTCCCAGCTTGGATTTGTGCGAGGTCCATTCCTGTTACTTCGCCTACTTGTAATGTATTCGTGAATGTCACAAATCTGTCTCCGGTATCTGTCGAACTGTAGCCCGGTATCTCGTCTTCTGTCACGGTGTATACATACGGCACCTGGTTTTCGTCATACTTGTCAAGCCCGCCGAATGTGTAACTGTCCCATGGCGCTTCCATCGTATAACTCTCAAGTTCCACATCGTTTTGCAGCAGCCTGAATGTAACGCCGTTCTCAGGCCTCGTGTTGTCGCAGTTATTGCTATCAATCCAAGCATTGCAGACCGTTACTTCCGTCTTGTCTGCTTCAAGTGCATTCGTGAATGTTATACTCCCGTTAATAATTCCTGTATCTGTACTTTGGATATTTTGTGATGATGTGCTGCCATAATTACCGCAGGCGGCAATGGACAATATTATCGCAAAGACAGTACAAAGGCAAAACACTTTTTCAAACTTTGAAATCCTCCCAATTTTAATTGAGTTCATAATATAAACCTTCTGTTCCTTCCAGTTTAAATTGTTGTTTTCCCATTTGTCACATCTGGCATATTAGTACAAGCAAAAAAGTGAGTGACACGACCCCGCCGCCGATTGTTTGACTACCACCTTGTTGAGCAATGTATAATTCCTGCCAAATACCAATTTCCATCCAAATGCTCCTGATATATTAATTTCAACCCACCCCAGTCCAGTAGATGCCATTCTTCAGTACCTTCATATATGTGATATACTGAAATGCACTTGTCATAAAAAACATATTCATTTGAATCCACGTAGTAAGGAGATGCTAAGTTCCCCCGTATCGGATTACAGTTCCCTGCCGCCCACCTTGAGGACGGCCTTGGCGGTCAATGCCCCCCAGCCGTCGTAGGTGACATAGCTGGTGACTTTGCCATCGGCACCAATCACAACTCCTTGCAAAACAATTTGTCCAAAGCTCACACTCCTACTACTACAATGCCGGCTACCAAAGCTCTTTATACCCCGACCCGTCTTTGTTTACCGTGCACAGCCTGTTTAAGTTGTTATAAAAATACAATCTTTCTTTCTGTACGCAAAGGTCAATATGTGCTTTGTCTTTAATGACGCAAGAGATTTCCGTTGTTGCAAGATTGATTTTATAAATAGAGCCCTCCTGAACAAAATAATAATACTTCTCATCAAATGTATCATTCATGCCAGGTATGTATGCGAGGCCGCTTTTTTCCAAATCCAATATAATGTCTTTCTCTAAGCTGTCTATGTCAATTCTGTAAATGCGCTTATCTGCTACGACAAAACAACCGTTTTCATTAACAACAACCGCATATATTGCGTTTTTGTCAAATAATGAAAAATCCTTTTTAATGTCCGCAAGTGGTATGGCATTGCGAACACTGCCTTTAGGCGGCGCCGGTAAAAGGCCTCGGAGGGGCTAACTTCAAACCCCCACTTGAAGTGGAGGCAAGTGACTCTGACAAAGCAGCCGGACTTGCCGAACTGATACGTTGACTAAAGCCCCAGCTTCTTGAGCCGCTTTTCGGTAGGCACGCCTTGTTCGTCCCAACCACGGATGCGGTAGTATTTTTTCAGCATGAGCGCGAGCTGTACACGGCTTTGTGGATCGTCTCCTCTTTGGAGATCTTCAGTGAGCCGGCTCGGCAGCGCATCGCCGCCTGTTAACCCTTGCCGAATGTTGATCAGGCGCTCCAAGTTGTAGATTCTCTCGCCTGAGCGGACAAAGCTCCCGATGTTCGTATTGCAGCCGGTAACCAGCTTGTATGCGTAAGGGTAGGGCACTATGCCTTTCGCATTTATCGAAAGCAGCCCTGCATGCTCATGCAGGAACGCAACAAGCCCGCCAAAGCTTGGCAGCAGCGAGCAAACCATTTTGGAAAACGGGCTTTCCGGGTGCTTAACCAAATACGACGGGAATACCGCATACGTGGTGAACAGGCAGCTTCCCCCTGCCGAAACAGCTTCCATCAAGTCCTGAAAAAACACTGTGAGCGCAGCTTTGCCGTGCGTTGCCTTGCCGCTTACGTGAAGCCCCAGGCCTTCCAGCACGACGAGGTAGCCGCCGTTCAGATGGCAGCCGCCCCGGTTTGCCGTCGCGTACCCCAGGCCCATGCCCTGCGCCGCCCTTGGTTCGTAGGCTGCGAGCTCCAACCCTTTGGAATGGATGGCAAACTCGCTGCCGCCATAGGTTTCTGACATGCGCTTGACGCCTTCAGCCAAGGCGGCGCCGACGCCCTTTCGGTGCGCCACCTGCTCGGCCAGTGATTCAAGCTCTTTGCATTCGCCAAACCGCAGCCCGTTCTCCCAAAGCCCTTTTTCATTGAGTTCCATGGCGAAGCCCAAAGAGCCGCCAAAGGACATCGTGTCAATGCCAAGCTCGTCGCACAGGTGGTTGAGCCTTATGATTCTCGGCAGGTTGTCATGCATCAGGTTTGGCCCAAGCAAGCCCAGGGTCTCAAGTTCGGGGCCTTTTACTTCAAGGCCGTCCAGCCTTACGACTCGCCCGCATTGAATGGGGCATGTTGCGCAGCCTTTGTTTTTGATCATGTGCTTATCGCGCAGCGTTTCGCCGCTGACATTGTTGAAACCGCTGAAACGGCCGCTCGAATAGTTCCTGGTCGCAAGCAGGTTGTTCGCCTGCATCTTGCGGACGAGCGCCGCAGTGCCGAGCTGGGGCAGCTGCTTGCCTGTGAGGACGTGTTTTTTCAGCGCTGCTATCCATTTGCGGTTGAAGCTTTTCAACTTTTCCTGATTTTGCACGGTCACGTGCGCTTTGCCGTTTGCCAGGATGCCTTTTACCTGCTTGTGCCCGAACACTGCGCCAATGCCGCCGCGCCCTGCCGCACGTTCCTCTGATACGACGCAAGCGTAGCGCACGAGGTTTTCGCCTGCAGGGCCAATGACCAGTTTGCCGCCGAACCCCATCGCTGCCTGCGTCTCTCCGGTGCTCTTGCCCCAGAGCCCTGTTGCGTCAGACAGTTCGATTCCTGCCTCGCTGACGCGGATGAGCACTTTGCCGGGGCTTCGCCCTGATATGACCAGGGCGTCGTACCCTGCGCGTTTCAGGTGCAGGCCGAAATTGCCGCCGCAGTTGGACGAGGCGAGCAGACCGGTAAGCGGAGATATGGTTGATATGTTGAACCGTGACGAACTGGGGGCGCCGGACGTGTTGAGCGGAGATGTTGTTATGACGATCAGGTTTTCGTCTGAGAGCGCATCCACCTTGCTGTCAAATGCGTCGTACATGATTTTTGCGGCAAGCCCTTTGCCGCCGAGGAATTTCAGGAGCTCGCCTTTCGGAGGCATGAAATTTGTGACGGCGCCTGAAGTCAGGTCAATGCGGGCCATTTTGCCTGCGTACCCGTGCAGGCCGGAGTTGCCCGTCAGCCTTTGGTAGACGCTGACGAAATCATCGCGCGTGAATATGCATGGCACGGGGTAGGTGGGGTTGGCTTCGTGGAAAGCGCGGCTCGCCATTACTGGTATGTCGTCTTCGAGTATGCCGTCGATAGTCGTCGGTATGCCCATGCTCGCATTGAGGCCCCGCACTGCGCGGATGAACGCTTTTGCCTTCTGCTCATGTGTATCCCCTTGCAGGTTCACCACATCGGCTAATTCGGAAAGCGGTTTGTATATGCATTCGCCGTAGTCGTCGAGCACATGGGGGAGTATGACGGCGTTGGCAAGGCCGTGGGGCACGGAGTACATGCCGCCGAGGGTGTGAGCTATCGCATGCACGTTGCCTACGTAGGCGCGGGTGAAAGCGATGCCGCCGTAATACGCCGCCCGCTGCATGTTGGCGCGGGCTTCCATGTTCGAGCCGTTCTCGTACGCTGCGTACAAGTTGTCAAATACGAGAGCCACGGTCTTTTTAGCCATGTCAAGCGTTTCACGGGTGTTGCTGCGGCCGATGTAAGCCTCTACGGCGTGGGTGAGCGCATCCATCCCTGTGGTTGCCGTAATGAACGGTGGCAGCCCGGCGGTGAGAATGGGGTCGAGCACCGCTTCAAGAGGTATGAGGGCAGGATCCATGACAGCGTATTTTTCATGGGTCTTGCTGTCTACCACGACTGCCGCAACTGTAGCCTCGCTGCCCGTCCCAGCCGTTGTAGGCACAGCGTAGAGGGGCGGCAGGCGCTTGATGACTTTTAGTAGGCCCTTCATGCGCGTTATGCTGGTCTTGGGCCTTGCCACCCGGGCGCCGACGCCTTTTGCGCAGTCCATGGACGACCCTCCGCCAAAGGCGATTATGCCGCCGCAGTTGTTTTCCTTGTACATTGACAGGGCTTCCTCGATGTTGTCGATGGTGGGGTTTGGCACGGTCTTGTCGTACACAGCCATGCTTATCCCCGCGCTCTGCATGGCTTCAAGCAGCGCGTTTGGCAGCCCAAGGGACATTATAGCCTTGTCCGTTACAAGCAGGACGCTGGTTATGCCCTTTTCGCTTATGCGGCCGGGGAGCTTTAAGATGCAGTTTTCGCCCTCAAGCAGCGCCGGCTTGCGCCAAGGCAGCACATTGGCTGCGATCTTCATTACAAGTTGAAACAATCTGCAAAACAGCTTAAAAAATATAAACATTTTTTATACCCCCTGTGCGTTTTTTACATTATATCACTGCGAAGCGAAGCTGTCATTCAGTTTGACAAGAAACAGTAACATTTTCTTAACATTGCATTCATTGACTTTGCAGGCTCGATATGGTATCTTATCCGAGTTAGCAAAGCAAAATTTTATCGCAAAGGGGTGGTTCAGATGACAGCAGCGAATAGACAAAAGGCGAATTCATTATAACGCTTAATTGATGACCATGAGCCAAAAAATCAAAGCGCGGCACGATGGGAATCGTGTTTTTTTATTGCAATTGAAGATTCAAGGAGAAATAAGTGAACAACAAAACCACCATAATAACAAATGAGAAAAACTGGCTGGAGCACACGGCGGTATCGCAGCTTGATGCGCTTGCAAATTTGGGCGGTGTGGTAAAAGTCGTCGGGCTGCCTGACCTTCACGCCGGCAAAACCCCCGTTGGGCTTGCGGCAGTAACGGAGAATACAATCTACCCGCACCTTATAGGGAACGACATCGGTTGCGGGATGAGCCTTTATTCTACGAGCATTGAAAAGAAAAGGATGAAGCTTGACAGGTGGGCAATGCGGCTCAACCATGTCAGGGAACTCGCCGATCTTGAAACAGCAAACCATTTTGGCGAACCCAGCCCAATTCACGATCTGGGGACGATAGGCGGCGGGAACCACTTTGCAGAGTTCCAGCTGGTTGACGAAATTGTTGACAGGCAGGAATTTGATGCGCTAAAGATGGACGAAGACATGGTTCACCTGCTGGTTCACAGCGGTTCGAGGGGATACGGAAGCAGTATACTGTCGGAGTTTGGCGGTATAGGATATGAAGGCCCGGCTGTTGCCGCTTACTTTGAAAAACACGATGACGCGCTGAAATGGGCCAGGCGCAACCGTGACGTTGTCGCAGAGAAACTGGTCAGCTATTTGGGCTATGCCCAAGCGCTCAGAAAAACAATTGACTGCAGCCACAATTACCTGGAAAAGCGCGAAGGGGTGTTTATCCACCGCAAAGGCGCGGTGTCGACTGAAATAGGGCCGGTTGTGATCCCAGGCTCGCGTGGGTCGCTCACGTATGTTGTCAAGCCAGCGGAAAACCTTTGGCAAACCGCCTATTCGATTTCCCACGGTGCCGGGCGGATATGGGCGCGCAGCCTCAGCAGGCCGCGCATCAGGGACAAATACGACAGGGACACTATCCGCCGCAACAAATACAAGGGGAGGGTCGTGTGCCATGACACGGACTTGCTGTTTGAGGAGGCGCCCGAAGCTTATAAAAACATTGACGTTGTAATACAAAGCCTGCTGGATTACGAGCTGATCAACGTGATAGCGACGCTGAAGCCGATGCTGACGTACAAGGGGTGATAAAATGAGAATACAAATATCGTCAGGCAACGGGCCTGTGGAATGCGAACTTGCCGTGGGTAAGTTCCTGGAAGCGCTGAAGGATGAAATTCCAGACATGGTGATAGTTAGCGAAGCAAGGTCAAAGAATGCAGGCTGCTTCAAATCTGCTGTAGTTTCAACAAGCATGGATGTATCGCACCTGCAGGGGACGGTAAAATGGATTGCCCAGAGCCCGTACAGGCCAAGGCACAAGAGGAAAAACTGGTTTATTGACATTAGTTTGTTTGACGAGGCGGCTGACGAAACAAGTTTTGACGGCGACTTGGTGCGTTTTCAGACTTTTCGGTCAGGAGGGCCAGGGGGGCAAAACGTGAACAAAGTCGAAACAGGAGTCAGGGCGATCCACGTCCCCACCGGGGTTAGCGTCACTTCAACCGAAGCGAGGACTCAACACCTCAACAAGAAAATCGCCCTTAGCCGGCTGGGCGACATAATAGCGCAGCAAAACCTCGACGCAAAGGCCCTTATGAAACAAACCATGTGGGTGCAGCACAATTTGCTGGAGAGGGGCAACCCAGTCAGGACCTATGAGGGGGTCGGGTTTAGGAGGATATACAAATAAACAAAGCTTGACATCGAGGGCAGAAAGACCTATAATTACATTACCAATGGTAATTAACGGTGAGGGCTTTATGAGAAAGAACATCACAAGAGAACAGGTTGTAAGCACTGCCCTTGAGCTTATGCAAAACAAAAATGACCTGCGCGGGCTTAACATGCGAGAGATAGCGCGGGCGCTTGGCTGCGCACATACCAACATTTACAATTACTTTCCCTCTTACAACGATTTGCTTTGGGAAACGCACGCCGCTTTGCAGGAGGCGTTTATGGGGATGCTTGCAGAAAAGCTGAAAACCGCCGATAGTGCAGAATTAAGGCTGAGCTTTTTTTTCAAGGCGTTTGTTGATACGTATTTGGACAAAAAAGGATGGTTCCGGTTGGCATGGCATGAATATATCGGTGGCGAGCGCCCGCTAAGGGACATTGAAGCAACGGAAAAAACAAATGCGGAATTAAACAGGCACATAGCAGGGATTTGGAAAGGGCTTACAGGCGAAGACCCGGACGAAGAACAGGCAAGAAGGGTTTTGCACAACACGCATTGCTACATTGTCGGTGAAATATCGAATTACCTTTTGGGGCGCGGGCTATTTGAAAACGAGGCTGAATTAAAGGCGTACATTACCGCCGAAGCAATCCGCATGTTCCGGCTTTGCCTTGCTGGGGGTGATGCAGATTGAGCTTTGAGATTGTTCCCTTTGTTTCTGGCTTAGTTCAGGAGCAAGCTGCCCTGGAAGTCATGAAGTGCAATGATTTCACTGCAAGGTTTGGCCTTGTGCTCACGCCAGCACAGGCTGTAGAGCTGGTGGAGACGCGCTCTGCTTCTTTGCGCGAAAATGGCCGCATAGAGTTTGGCGGCGGCGTGATCGACAAAATCATCAAAGAGTTTTGCGACTCCCCATATATTTTCAATCACAATTATGCGCAGACAATTCACGAGCTGCTTGAAATTTTTTATTGCTACAAGAATGAAACGCTGGATTTGATTGGCGACGACGACCTGGTCAAGCACATGAAAACCGCATTTGACGGCATCTGCCAAGGCTCTCTCGATTTGCTTTCGGGGCGTGAACTTGCACGCCTTGCCAGAAACCTCCGTTTTGGGTACCGCTGGGATTATGCCGAGGACGATTTCTCGGAGGGCGAGGGGGACGACGATGAACAGTAGCTTGGAAAAAACCAGCATTATCGAAAAAGAAAAATTGAGCGGCGAGTTTTATTTTCAATCCCTGCTTGAGCAGGGCAGCGTGAAAGGCATTTTTAGCGACAGGGACATTGAACGCTTGCAATTCGAGTGCATTGATCTTCTGGCAAATAAGGTGGAGCGTTTCAATGCCGGCGACAGCAGTTCCATACGGGTTGAAATAGCGCAGGACATAATGGAATCAAACCTGTTTACTGTAGGCTTGTGGCTAAAGTCCTATCAAAACCCGGACGACGCAGCAGCAGCAATCCAAAATGAGCAGATAGCCGAGCTGTACCAAAAGGGCCGAAAGCGCATTGATGCCATGGTTGAGGCTGCAAAGGCCATTCATTCCAAAATGCTTGTGCAGCTTTTTGACACTAAAAACGTGTTTTACCGCGCAACGATTGTGGGCGGCATAAACGGCTTTTTCAAGCTTTACTACCCTGACTTCGGTGCGCACGAAATCCATATCACCGCCGACTACCCTGTACTCAACGCTATGCCGAGGCTGGCGGGCATTGAGTTTATTCACGCCTACTTGAGCGCCCTTGACTGTGAGAATCAGTTCTGCCTTTATTTTTCACCTGACGACATGCACCGTTTGCTGTGCAGCTATGAAAAAGGTTACGAGAGAGGATATCAGGAATTGTTGATCAACATTTACGAGCCGGCCTTAACGGCGGCGGTTGGCTGTGTTTTGACCGGAACGGATGCGCATACGCTTGACATGCCCGCAGGCGGCACTGCATATCTTGGCCGCTTTTTTGCCGGAAAGGCAACAATCGAAATCCTTGCAGCTGTTCAAAGCGCCGCCCGTGAGCTAAAGCGCATCTTCAATTTTTCGGACAAGCTTGAGCTGTATGTTCAAAAGAGCCTTCCGATTGTCGCAGACAATATCGCAATCGCTGTGCGATCGCGGTCAGGAAGCAAACATTAACTCTGAAATTGACCCTAAGTCACTGCCCTGCATTGTCCAATTCCATTTTCAGCTGTTTCACGGTGGGTTCATCTTCATGCGCCCTGTCCATTTCCCACATTTTGCGTGAATGGTATCTCGCCCGCTCGTCAGGGTTAGTGCTTATTGAGCTCAATGCTTCCTGTGCCATAGAGATCGCCTCCCTTTTTTTTGTTATTTCGCTTAATAATCCCTTATACTTCGGTTCGCCTGATTTTGCGATGAAAACCGACCGTACTGCAAATCGTTATAGTTGATCCCACGCCCATTGCTGACTCCTGCATAGGGGCGAGCCTTTAGTTTTTTCAGAACACCATTTTGCCTAGCTTGCATGCGCCAGCCCATGTTTGCAGCAGCGATGTAGAGGAACCGTGGGAATTTAGGCGCTGCAAATACGTTTTGCCGGCTTCTCTTCTCGCACATGGCACTTGCTATGCCGACAAGAGCTGCATGTACGCTGCTTGCCGGCCCTTTGCTCCAGTTGCTACCCATGGAGGCAAGCATGCCTCCGCACCCGATGCCTAGGCCGCATCCCCACGTAAGGCCGGCACGCTCAGCAAAATATCTGACCATGTCCAGCGCCAGTGCAGTATGCTCTGGCTCGTGAAGGCCGCAGTTTACGATGGCATAGACATAGGGCTTTGCCAAGTTGCCGTGCGCGGCTTCTTCGAGCCTTGTCAGCAGCTCAATAAGGGGTGCTGGCAGGGAATCCACGTACAGCGGGAAAACGATCAGCAAAACGTCAGTATCGAGCACTGCTGCTGCATTGTCAGGCGTTGTCTCGCCCTGCACGAGCCGTACAGCCTGATGCACTTGGATTTTTTCGCCAAGAATCTGTTCTGTCTGCTTGATGATCACTTCGGACATGGAGCCGTTTGCTTTCGGGCTGCCGTTGATTGCTGCTATTTTCATATGCCTTCCTCCAGAAATTCCAATATTGAACGGCCAGCTTCCTCATGTGTACCCTCGCTTTTTATTGTCAGCGATAAAAACTTGTCGGGCCGCATGTTCAATGCATTGCGCTGCGTCAGATGTGCAAAGGTCTGCCGCTCTGCTTCGCTTGCATCGCCGTAGCCCAATGCTATCCAAGCGGGAAAGCGTGTGTAGCGCATTTTGTGGCGCATTTCGCCTTTATAGACTTCAAAGTCTGACGCTATGTTTTGGATGGACCGGTCGAGGTACGACTTGATGTCCGCAGAGAAGCCGCCGTAAGTAATCTTGGTAAGCAGCAAGACGGCATCCGAGTTCATCTGCTTTTCGGCGATGCAGTTTGCGCCGTCGTTTTGGGCAACGCACCGGCCGGGCGTCTTGACCCAGCAACCGAAGCACCCAAGGCAGGGCTTAAAATCCTCGCGGCTGAGCGTTACGGATGCTACATCGTGCCCTGCACCTGCCAACAGGCTTTGGAATCCGTCCTGCAGGCTGCCTGTAAGCGCGCTTTCCCTGTCGCACAACATCAATATCTTCATGGCCTAAGCTCCTTTTCCAGTTTTTCGATGCACGCCTGAGCCCATTTGGCGGTTGCTTGCGTATGCATGATGCCAAATTCCAGCGTCATTTGCCAGTACAAGCTGTTTTTTTCGCCGCCCGGTATGACCGCTGCATAGTGGTCGATGTTTGCCTGTATGCGCTTTGGGTATTCTGCCGCAGCGTCAAGGCACATGCTGCGGCAGGCCTTGAGGAGCGCAAGCGTGACCTCCGGAACGTCTCCGCCGAAAAACACCCTCATCAACAGCGGTTCATGCGGACGCTCAAACCCCGGTGCGCTTTCGGACAGCCACTGGTGCAGCGCACCTCGCCCGTCATCCGTTATTGAGTACAGCCGCTTGTTGGGGCGCTTGCTTTGAACGATGTTTCGCGAAGCCACCCAGCCTTTTTGCTCCATGCGGTCAAGCTCGCGGTAGATTTGGGCCGACTGCGCATGCCAGAAGTTGTTGAGCGAATCCTCAAATATCTTGGCAAGGTCGTAGCCGGTGCTGGCTTGATAGCTTAAAAGCCCCAATAACCCATATGGCAATGACATGATAATCACCTCGTTATATATTATACTGGTATTATATATAACGGATAGAATACTGTCAAGGAGTTTTTTCTGCTTTTTTTGACGGTGCAGTTCAACATGGCAATCTCACAGCAAAATGGATATAAATGTGTGCAATATAATCAAATACATCCAGATATTTTGTCAAATATTATTGCATTTTCTACTTATGTATGTTATATATTTTTGTATAGCATGCTAGGTTGAGAGGTGACCCATGCGGAAAATAAGCAGTTTTTTCAAATTTGCGGGTGTGTGCCTGATCTTTTTAGTTATTCTGTCCTTGCTATTTGTCGTGCCTGTGTTCGCAAACAGCATCAATAAGGTTGAAATCTGGGTGAACATCCTAAGCGACGGGTCTGCCACCGTAAAAGAAGTCTGGGACATTGACGTAACAAATGCTTCCAACACAGAATGGTACGTAGCAAAACATAACTTGGACAACATGGATATTCTTGACCTGTTAATGGTGGAGAACAAGAGCGACAGCAGCATTGTCTCCTTTGAAACACTGAGCGCATGGGACGAAAACGCCTCACGCAGCGAAAAGGCGTGGAAATGCGGTTTGCTGAAAGCTGACGGCGGATACGATATCTGCTGGGGCTTTGGTGAGCTTGGGCATCACAAATACACATTGACGTACAAAATCACCAACATCGTGAAAGGCTATCAAGGCGGAGATGCCATGAGCTTTAAGTTTTTAAGTGAAGCCGATGGCGGTGCCGGTTCGCTGAACATCTACCTTAAGGCGAAGGATTTTGCATTTGAAAATCCAGAGACCAGAGTCTGGGTGTTTGGTTACAACGCAACCTCAAGTTTCGTAGGCGGCGGCATCAGTGTTGTTGGAAATGGCCGGTTTTTGCAAGATGATTATGCCGTCATAATGTTGGTCTTTAATACTGGCTTGCTGTCCCCAAGTGACCAACGAAGTGAAACTATTGGCCAGATAATGGACCTCAATTTAAAAGGCTCCGCACTGGCAGATGGGAACAGCCCAACACCCACGCCCACTCCCACGCCCACTGCCACGCCCATGCCCACGCCCGTACGCAGTTCTTCAGGCTTCAATTTCTTGCACATCATTATGAACCGCCAATTCGTTTCTTTGCTGATCCTGCTGCTTATTCTCAAATTAATGCCATGCCTCAAAATAAATGATCTAAAAGCAGAAATATTACCGCTATTATCGCATTATAGCAAGGTGCCCTACTGCCGGGAACTCCCGTTTGATGGAGACGTCGGCGCTGCATATGTTCGCCTCCGTGATATTGGCTATGCTAAAGAAAGCAGTATCGTTGGTTGCTTTTTGCTGAAATGGATACGGACAGGCCAGATAGAGATCGTCAGTGCCTCCGATGGTATTTCTGGCAACCGCGAGAAGACCGCCATTCAGCTCTACGCTGCAGAGCCTGATCTGCCATTGCTTGAGGCAAAGGTGTACCGCATGATTACCACCGCATCAGGGCGGGATGGGGTTGTACGGAATAAGGATTTCAGAAGATGGGCGAAAAAAAACTATGGTGATATAATACGTTGGTTGAAAGCGTATTATGACTATAACAAAGATGAATTAGTCCGCATGGGTGTTTATGAGGTGGTTCATGACAAGCGCATGTTTGGGCGAGGGAGCGTGACCTTTTTCCATGACACGCCAATAACACAGGACATTACATTGAAAGCGCTTGGTTTTAGAAGGTACCTTGTTGATTTTGCCAGCTTTAACGAGCACGAGGCGCAAAAGGTGGAACTGTGGGGCCAATACCTCGCTTTCGCTCAGCTTTTCGGCATTGCAAATCGTGTGGCGGCGCAATTCAAAGACTTGTACCCGAGCAGGTTCGTTCAGAATAATTTGGAATATGACGATAATTTCATGGCAGCCGCAGCGATTTCCCACTCTTTCTCAAATTCTATGCAGCAGGGATTCAATTTGGCGAGAATTGCATCAGTCGGTGGTTGGGATGGCGACTCCGGTAGTGGCGGCGGTTCGTCAGGCGGTGGCGCGCAGGAGGGCGTTAAAGGGTTTTCAAACATGACAAAAGCAAAATACATAATTCAAAAAATACTGGCTATCGGCCTGGCGCTGGGGCTATTGGCCGCGTACTCCTTGCTTGCGCCTGATAAGGGATTGCCCGACCTAGCCGTCGGCACCTGGGTAGGCAATGGCGCAAACCCCGGTGACGGCCACCGCA
>WRJV01000298.1 GCA_009778415.1 Clostridiales bacterium
AGTCATTGTTTGGTCGGGCTTGACACGTACATAAGCAGGGCGGTTATTCTGCGCCTGCTTATTTTTGTGTACCCGGCGGGTGCATATTCTAAAGGGCAAGAGTCCCGAAATCTGTTTTTTTATCTCCTAGCTTTCAGTTTTTTATGTTCGACTGCGCAGAGTATCACTCTGAGTTTGGTGCGATTGAAGTAAATCGACATGAATTACTGTCGAAGAAATTAAAACAGCTTGAAGAATTGGAGGTGGCTGTCGTGACACAAGCAATTGGAGCGTACCGCGAAGTGGTCGTTTCCCCCGAATTTCGTGAATTGGAACGTCTGCGTTTTGAAGCACTCAGCAATGAAGCGTCTGCATTAGCTAATGCAGAGCGCAAGGCTGAAAAAAAATGGCATGGCATTGTCGAGGAACAAGCCGCGCTCATAACGCAACTAAAAGCACAGCTCGGGCAAAAAGAATAAGGAATTCATTTCCGAGTTCCGCCGGGGTATGGGGCAGAGCCCCATACAGGGCTTACGGGCGATAGCCCGCGTTAGTATAGTAGCAATAACAGTACCCGACACGCCTCTTAAAAATGCGTACCACGTCGGGTCATTTTATTTTTGGGTGTCATTATATTGCCGGAATCAAAAGAACATCTTTTCGTTTTGTAAAAGCGTATAACCTGGGGTTGAAAATCAAGAATGGTAGTTTCACATTAAAGCGAAAAACCGAAAAACCGCAACACCACTAAACTGCTGCTCTACAGCAGTGGTTTTTGCTGCAAACCCTCAAAAACTAATGACATCCGCAGAATGTTTTGATATAATGTCACCAAAGAGCCGAGGGCGAAAATGTGTAGAACAGGCGAAACCAAATTCAAAAAACAGACAAAAATAAAAGATGAAAGAAGATGATGAAATATGGGAATTGTCATTGACGGCAGAGCTTTGACAATTGAAGAAGTGATCCGCGTGGCGAGAAACGGTGAACGGGTAGAATTGTCTGAAGAAGGCAAATCAGCCGTTAAAAAGGCCAGGGATTACGTGGACAGGAAGCTGTCAGAGGGGATTGCCATATACGGGCTGACCACGGGCTTCGGGAAATTTTCAGACACGTTCATACCGGAATGCGAAACGGCCGAACTGCAGAGGAACCTCATAGTGAGCCATGCGTGCGCGATGGGCGACCCCCTGCCGGCGCAGACGGTGAGGGCGGCAATGCTGCTAAGGTGCAACGCGCTGGCGAGAGGGAATTCAGGTGTGAAGCTAGAAACGCTGGACACGCTGATCGAAATGCTGAACAAGGGGGTACACCCTGTCATACCGGAGAAGGGCTCCCTCGGCGCCAGCGGCGACCTAGCCCCGCTGGCGCACATGGTGCTCCCGATGATCGGCGCAGGGGAAGCGGAGTTTGAAGGGAGCATCCTGCCCGGGCGCGAGGCTATGCAGCGGGCAGGGATACAGGTGATCGAGCTTGCGGCCAAGGAGGGCCTTGCGCTGATCAACGGAACGCAGATAATGTGCGCGATAGGCCTAAGCGTCCTGTGGGACGCCGTAAGCTTGTCCAAGCTTGCGGACATAGCCGCAGCCATGACGGCCGAGGCGCTGGGCGGTATCCTGAAAGCGTACGACGAGAAAGTCCACATTGCGAGGAACCAGAAAGGGCAGCAGCTGGCAGCAGCCAATTTGCGGAGCATTTTAAGCGGCAGCAAGAACGTAAACATCTCAAACCCGCGCAAAGTGCAGGACCCCTATTCGCTGAGGTGCATCCCGCAGGTGCATGGCGCCTCAAAAGACGCGATTGCCTACGTGAGAGAGATAATAAGCAGGGAAATCAACGCGGTCACGGACAACCCGCTGATATTCCCAGACGAAGACGAAGTTATTTCGGGGGGCAACTTCCACGGGCAGCCCTTGGCTTTGGCGTTTGACTTCCTGAAGACGGCGGTCGCGGAATACGCCGACATTTCGGAAAGGAGGACCGAACGGCTTGTGAACCCGCAGTTGTCGGAAGGGCTGGCGCCGTTCCTGACAACCCATGGCGGCGTGTGCTCCGGGTTCATGATAGTCCAGTACACGGCGGCGTCGCTGGTTTCCGAAAACAAGATATACGCCCATCCCGCATGCGTGGACTCCATCCCTTCATCGGGCAACCAGGAGGACCATGTGAGCATGGGGACGACAGCGGCAAGGACGGCAGCCATGATCCTGGACAATGCGCAAAAGGTCCTGGGCATTGAGCTGTTCGCAGCGTCTCAAGCCATATGGCTCAGAGGGGAGTCAGGGCTGTCGGTGGCGGTCCAGGCTGTTTACGACCACATTCGCAACAGGGTCGGCCCTGTTGACAGGGACATAGTCATGCACCCCGAGCTTGTAAAATTCGATGAAATGGTTAAATCAGGCGTTTTAGTCGATATCGTTGAAGCAATCACCGGAAAACTGGAATAATCGGTTACGGAGGAGGTGACGACTGTGTTTTCCAATGAAGAAATAAGCGGCGCGATGACCATCAAACTTGACGGCTCGCTGCCGGACTGCCCCGAATTTGAAAAAGGTAAAAGAAGGGCGCCTTCCAGAGGGTTCCGGCTCACAAAGGAACAGGCGAAGACTGCGCTGAGAAACGCGCTGCGGTACGTGCCCGAGCCGTTGCATGAAAAACTGGCGCCGGAATTCATGGAGGAGCTTGTCACGTACGGTAGGGTCTACGCGTACAGGTACAGGCCGAAAGGCAGGATATACGGCAAGCCGATAGACGAATACAAAGGGAACTGCATTGAAGGCAAGGCGTTTCAGGTGATGATGGACAACAACCTGGATTTTGAAACTGCGCTCTACCCCTATGAGCTGGTCACTTACGGCGAGACGGGCCAAGTGTGCCAGAACTGGCTTCAGTACAGGCTCATCAAAAAATACCTTGAGGAGCTGACGAGCGAGCAAACGCTGGTGGTAATGTCGGGGCACCCGCTGGGGCTCTTCCCGTCCCAGCCGGGATCCCCTAGGGTCATAATAACAAACGCCCTCATGGTCGGCATGTTCGACAACATGGAAGATTGGGAGGTGGCGGAAGAAATGGGGGTCGCCAACTATGGCCAGATGACAGCCGGCGGCTGGATGTACATCGGCCCGCAAGGCATAGTCCACGGGACCTTCAACACTATATTGAATGCAGGGAGGAAGTTCCTTGGCGTTGGCGAAAAAGACGACCTCAAAGGCCATACGTTCGTGTCGTCAGGGCTCGGAGGCATGAGCGGTGCGCAGCCAAAGGCCGCGAGCATTGCCGGAGCCGTGGGGATTTTTGCGGAAGTCGACGGCTCGCGTATCGAGACGAGGCACGAGCAGGGCTGGGTAGACGTAGTCTGCGAAAGCATCGAGGAAACCTTTGCGCTGGCGGATGAGCATCTCCGCAAGAAAGAAAGCGTTTCGATAGCCTATCACGGCAACATCGTCGACCTTTTGGAAAGCGCGGCGCAGCAAGGCTTCCGGATCGACCTGCTCTCGGACCAGACTTCATGCCACAACGCGTACGACGGCGGCTACTGCCCTGTCGGGCTGACTTTTGAGGAACGGACTGCGATGCTGGGCACGGACAGGGATTTGTTCCGGCGCAAAGTCGACGAATCGCTCAGGCGGCATTTTGAAGCCATCAAGGCGCTGACCGGCAGCGGAACGTACTTCTTTGATTACGGGAATTCGTTCCTGAAAGCCATATTTGACGCCGGAGTAAAGGAAATTTCCAAAAACGGCATTGACGAAAAGGACGGGTTCATCTGGCCGTCCTATGTAGAAGACATAATGGGCCCGATGCTGTTCGACTACGGGTACGGGCCGTTCAGGTGGGTATGCCTTTCAGGCAAGCCGGAGGACCTGGCGGCAACCGACAAGGCGGCTATGGACGCCATCGACCCAAGCAGGAGGTTTCAGGACCGGGACAACTGGGCGTGGATAAGGGACGCGGCGGCAAACAACCTAGTGGTCGGCACCCAGGCGAGGATACTTTACCAAGACGCGGAGGGAAGGACGAACATCGCGCTCAAATTCAACGAGCTCGTCAGGCAGGGCAAGATTGGCCCAGTGATGCTGGGCCGCGACCACCACGACGTGAGCGGCACGGATTCGCCTTTCCGCGAGACTTCAAACATAAAGGACGGCAGCAACGTCATGGCCGACATGGCGGTCCAGTGCTTTGCGGGGAACGCAGCCAGGGGCATGAGCCTCTGCGCCCTCCACAACGGCGGCGGCGTCGGGATAGGCAAGGCGATAAACGGAGGGTTTGGCCTTGTGCTAGACGGGAGCAGCCGCGTGGACGGCATCATAAAATCAGCTATGATGTGGGACGTGATGGGCGGTGTCGCAAGGAGGAACTGGGCAAGGAACGAAAACGCCGTCTCAACCAGCATCGAGTACAACAAGGGCGCAAAAGGCCATATCTCGATACCGTACTTTGCAAAGGACGGGCTTGTCGACGAAACAGTGGGAAGGTATTTGAAATGAGCGGGCGCATGCTTGTAAAAAACATCGGAATGCTCCAGACGGCGACAGGGAGCAGCAAGCGCGGAGGGAGCGCCCAAGGCGAAAACCTCAAGCTTCGGAATGCCGCAGTCCTGATAGAGGACGGCCTGATAGAGGAAATCACCGATGGCGGGGAGCTTCCAAAACATGCCGGCGAAGCAGGGCTTGTCCTAGACGCGGAGGGCAGCTTCGTGACTCCGGGCTTGGTGGACGCCCATACGCACTTGGTGTTTGGCGGGTACAGGCAAAACGAAATACCGCTTAAGCTCAAGGGCGCATCCTATGTGGAGATACTGAAAGCGGGCGGCGGCATACTCGACACAGTGAAAAAGACCAGGGAGGCAGGGTTTGACGAGCTTTATGAAAAGAGCACGGCGTTCCTGGACGAGATGCTCGCGCTGGGTGTAACCGCCTGCGAAGCTAAAAGCGGTTACGGCCTCGACTTCGACAGCGAGGTCAAGCAGCTGAAAGTGCTGGGAAAACTGGCCGCCGAGCATCCTGTCGACATAATCCCCACTTACATGGGCGCACATGCGGTCCCTTGGGAATACAAAGGGAGGCCCGATGAATACATCGGCATGGTGTGCGAAAAGGTGTTGCCCTATGTGGCGGAAAACAGGCTTGCCGAGTACTGCGACGTGTTCTGCGAAGACTCGGCCTTCAACGTCGAGCAAAGCAGGAGGTACCTTGCCTGCGGGAAAAGCCACGGCCTTGGGCTGAAGATCCACGCGGACGAAATCGAAGCCATAGGCGGGACAAAGCTCGCGGGTGAGCTTGAGGCTGCGTCAGCGGAGCATCTGATAGCGACGGACGAGGGAGGCATGGGGGCGCTTGCCGCATCAGGTACAGTGGCGGTGCTGCTCCCGGGGACGTCCTTTTACCTGGGCAAGCAATACGCCCCGGCGAGGAGGATGATAGAGCTTGGAGTGCCGGTTGCCCTGGCGACCGATTTCAACCCCGGCTCCTGTCCGTCCCTCAACCTGCAGCTCATAATAAACATGGGTTACCTCAAGTACGGGATGACCCCGGAAGAGATACTTACGGCGGTGACGATAAACGCCGCCTGCGCGGTTGGCAGGGGGGAATCGATCGGCACTTTGGAAAAAGGCAAGCAGGGCGACCTCGTCATCTGGGACTCCAAGGACATGGAAACGCTCTGCTACAGATTTGGTTCAAACTTGGCGCTTCAAGTAATAAAAAAAGGAGAGTTGGTATAAATGAAATTAGCGGACACAAACATAAGCGAATACTTGGACATATTGAAATCGGACAAGCCGGCACCCGGAGGAGGCTCTGCCAGCTGCCTGGCCGGCGCACAAGGGGCGGCGCTCCTTGTCATGGTGTGCAACCTTACCCTCGGCAGGGCAAAATATGCTGAATTTCAAGAGGCATGCGGCAATGTGCAAGAAAAAGCGCAGGAACTGCTGAAAACATTCATCACGGCGATAGATGAAGACACGGAAGCCTTCAACATGGTTTCTAAAGCCTATAAAATGCCAAAGGAAACAGACCAGCAGAAAAAGGACAGGAGCGTGGCGATTCAGGAAGGGATGCTGAGGGCGACGAAAATCCCGTTTTTCGTAATGAAAACGACGCGGGAAGGGCTTGCGGCTGCGGCTGCGGTCGTGGGTAAGACGAACACGGCTGCAATGAGCGACCTTGGAGTTGCCGTGCTGAGCTTCCAATCATGCTGCAGGGGGGCTTGGCTCAATGTAAAAATCAATCTTCTCGGAATGAAGAATGAAGAAAAAGCGAGTTTTTACCGCAATGAAGGTCAAAAACTCTATGAAGATGTAGAAAGAATTGCCGATGAATTATATGAAGGCATTTTAAAAAGCATTTAGCGGGTATGGGGCGGAGCCCCATCTTGGTGGTGGGCGACAGCCCGCGTTAGGAGGTTGAAATGGCAAAAATTATTGAAAGTGTTCCCAACATAAGCGAAGGGGTGCGCACGGACGTCATCGAGTCCTGCGTAGACGCCGTCAGGACGACGCCGGGGTGTACGCTGCTGCAGCACTCGTCAGACCCGAGCCACAACAGGACGGTCATAACGTACATGGGGAGCCCGGAGGGAGTGGAGGAAGCCAGCGTGAAGCTGGCGAAGGCAGCCGTTTCGCTCATCGACCTGACTCAGCACAAAGGCGAACACCCGAGGATGGGCTGTGTCGACGTAATGCCGTTCATCCCGATAAAGGAAACTACGATGGAAGAATGCATCGAGCTTTCAAAGCGGGTGGGGCAGCGCATTGCAGAAGAGGCGTTCCTCCCTGTGTTCCTGTATGAAGCTTCGGCAACCGCGCCTCACAGGCAAAACTTGGCAAACATAAGGAAAGGGCAGTTTGAAGGCATGGCGGAAAAAGTCAGGGACCCCGCATGGATTCCGGATTTCGGATGGCAGAGGGTACACCCGACAGGCGGCGTCGTCGCCGTCGGGGCAAGGCCGCCGCTCATCGCCTACAACATAAACTTGAGCACATCAGACGTAAGCATAGCAGACAGGATAGCGAAGATCATCAGGCAGGCCGGCGGCGGGCTGGCAAACGTCAAGGCGATCGGGATAATGCTTGAGGAAAGGAACATAGCCCAGGTTTCGATCAACATGACAGACTACACCAAAACACCGCTCTACAGGGTGACGGAGCTCGTCAAAGCCGAAGCCGCCAGGTACGGCGCCCACGTTGTGGGCACTGAGCTGATCGGGCTTTGCCCGATGAATGCGCTCATTGATTCGGCGGCTTACTACCTGCAGATTGAAGATTTCGACAGGGACGTCCAAGTAATTGAAAACCACTTGCTGTAATTCCAAGGGGAGGAGAAATGGATAAAGGTTCAACCAAGCCAGGATACGTGGTCCTGCAAGGTAACGAAGCGTGCGTGAAAGCCGCGATTTATGCAGGGTGCCGGTTTTTCGCCGGATACCCCATAACGCCGTCGACGGAAATAATAGAGATGATGGCAGAAGAGATGCCGATTTGCGGAGGCGCTTTCATACAGATGGAAGATGAGATCGCGTCTTCCTGCGCAATTGTCGGAGCAAGGTGGGGAGGCAGAAAGGCGATGACCGCCACTTCGGGGCCGGGCTTCACCCTCATGCAAGAGGCCATCGGGTTCGCAGCGGTAACCGAGACGCCCGTCGTCATAGTAAACGTGCAGAGGGGCGGGCCCGCAACCGGCCAGCCTACGCTGTCGTCGCAGCAGGACATATACCAAGCCCGCTATGGCAGCCACGGCGACTATGAGATGATAGCGCTTGCGCCTTCCACCGTCCAGGAAATGTACGATTTTACAGTGAGGGCGTTTGAGCTTGCCGAAAAATACAGGACCCCGGTAGTCCTGCTGGCAGACGAGGTGGTCGGGCACATGCGCGAAAAAATCATAATAAAAAAGGGGACGGTGGACGTCAGGCCGGAAAAAATAGCCGGCATTGCGTCGCCAAGCGCTGATTTTTTCACTGGCGAAAACGTGCTCGTCGAGGGGCAGCTTCACGACGAACGCGGCAGGCGCATAGGGCACTTGCCAGACAAGAGCGGCGAGTTTCTAATGAAGCTCAACAACAAAATCAGAAAGAACGTAGATGCTATAGCCGACCTGAAGACCTATTTTCTTGAAGACTCAGACACCGCCATCGTTGCGTACGGCTCTGTGGAAAGGCCTGCGATGGACGCAGTGCGGCTCGCAAGGGGAATCAAGGACGACATGGTCAACACGACAGTCAAGTTCGTAAAAAACGTCTTCAAAAAAGGCGTTCCGGCAGCCATTCACACGGACTACAGCCATTTGAAAGTGGGAGTGATAAAAATAAACACGCCTTGGCCATTCCCCAAAAATGAACTTACAAGGCTCACAAGGGACGTAAAGCTAGTCATAGTCCCGGAAATGAACATCGGCAAGTATTACAAGGAAATCGAAAGGGCCCTGCCGGACAAAAAAGTCGTTTCGATGCCGAAGTGCGGCGGAAACCTGCACACTCCAAAAGAAATCCTCGACACGATATTAAAGGAGATGGGCGTAAATGAATAAGTTGTATGAACAGTACATTAAAACGGATTCCTTGCCGACATTGTTCTGCCCGGGCTGCGGGAACGGCATCATCCAAGTTGCTGCGATAAACGCGATACACAACCTGGGCATAAAGCAGGACGTCGCCTGCGTGAGCGGGATAGGCTGCTCGGCGTGGATACCATGCTACCTGAAGCTCGACGTCATGCACACGCTCCACGGAAGGGCGATCGCTTTTGCCGAAGGGCTCAAATTTGCCAGACCCGACAAAAAGATAGTCGTGTTCACCGGCGACGGAGACTGCCTTGCGATAGGAGGAAACCACCTCATCCATGCAGCCAGGAGGAACATAGACCTGACTATCATCATGGTCAACAACTACATTTACGGGATGACCGGGGGGCAGAAATCGCCTGCGACGCCAAAAGGTTCGCTGACCAAGACGTCGCCGTTTGGCAGCGTGGACGAAGTCATTGACGGCTGCGACCTTGTAATGACAATGGGTGCGAGCTATGTGGCGAGGTGGACCACGGCGCATCCGGTTCAATTGGAAAAAGCCATCCGGGACGGGATTTTGCACAACGGCTTTTCCTTTATAGAGGTTTTGAGCCAATGCCCGGTTCAGGCGGGGAAAAACGTGTACGGCGAAAAAGACGCCGCTTCAATAATGAGGACTTACAAAAACAACACGTACATCTGGAAAGACGGCACAGAAGCGCCAAAAGGGAAGATAAGGATAGGGACGCTCAGGCACAACAAGAACGCAAAAGAATACATTGAAAAAGCTGACTGGGTGATGGCAGAAAGGGAACTTGAGAGGAGGTAGCGCCATGGCAAAGATTACTATTGACAAAGTGTACTGCAAAGGCTGCGACATCTGCCTTTCCGCGTGCCCGAAAAAAATATTTGTCCGTTCAAAAAAACGCAACAACTACGGCAGCAACATGCCGGAGGCGCAAAACGCCGACGAGTGCGTGGTCTGCAGGATGTGCGAAAGGATGTGCCCGGACGGGGCAATCAACGTAGAGGGGGAAGTAAAAAATGAGGCTTGACATCAGGTTTTCCGGCGCGGGGGGGCAGGGCGTCATCCTCGCTTCCGTATTGCTGGCCAAAGCTTACGGCCTTGGCGAGGACTACAACATTTCCCAGACTCAGAGCTATGGCCCGGAGGCAAGGGGCGGCGCCTGCAAAGCGGAGGTCGTCATATCTGACGAAAACATCGATTACCCGAAGGTCGACACTGCCGACGTGTTCATCGCTTTTAACCAGATGGGCTACGAAAAATACCGCAAGCAGATCAAAAAAACCGCGATCGTGCTGGTCAACAGCACATTGGTGGAAACAGACGACGACAGCGCCTATCAGATACCGGCAACGGAAATGGCGGAAGACATGGGGAAGCCGTTCGTCGTGAACATGGTGATGCTTGGCGCGCTGACCAAGATATTGCCGAAGATATACTACCCCACAGTGGAAGCGGAGATACAGGAAAACTTCTCGGCTTCGATTGCCGGGGCAAACTTGGAAGCCTACAGCAAAGGTTACGAGTACATGGCAGAGAGGCTTGAGTAAATTTTCCTTGCTTGCGCGCTATGTTTTTGCTAAAATAGACGTATACTTTATTGAAGGGGGAAATAATTATGAAAAAAGGCTTTAAAATATTCGCGCTGCTGATGGCGATCCTCTTGATGGCAGCACTGCTGCCGGGGTGCGGCGGAAACGGCAATAGCGGTGACGGTTCGGATTCGGGCGGCGGCGTTACGGACGGCAACAATATGGTCAGCAACGACGACGAAGAAAGCAATTACGGCCTGGGGGACGACGACATACTGACTGATGAAGTCGCCGACGGCGAAGAGAGCGATGTCCAGGTTTCCGGCGTCTTTTTCGACACGTTCAAGAGCGGGAACTACCACATGAAATTCAAGATAGCAGGCCCTGAAGGCGGCTCTGCCATAACAGAACAATACAGAAAAGGCGACAGCATGGCGATGATTATGACGCAAGGGACCCAGTCAATCAAGATGATTTACATCGACGAGAAGGCCTACATGATCGACGATGTGAACAAGATGGTGATTGTCCAAAATGTGACAAAAGACTTTTACTTGGACAGCGGCGGCGTGGAAACCACCGGAATGGAGTATTCGGGCTCGGGCACAGCCGAATTCGCGGGAAGCACCCTGCCCTATGAAGAGTACGGCAAGGAGGATGGAAGCAAAATACAGTATTTTCTCCGGGGCAACACCCTTGCGGGCATACGTACTGTAAGGGGAGGCGTGACTGCCGACATGGAGGTGCTTGCGCTGGATACAGTCGTTCCGGCAGACATTTTTGACCTTCCTGCCGATTATCAGATTATTACTACGGACTGACTATGAGAGGCATCAAGACAACAGCATTATTTGTGGCAATCCTTGCGGTTGCCATATTTTTACCGGGATGCGGCCCGAGCGGCGCAGACGGACCAGGCAGCGCAGACAGTTCTGGCAGTGCGGACAGCGTCGGCATCGAGGACGCCGGCGCCGGTGGCGCTTCGGATGAAGAAAGCGGCGCGGCTCAAGGCAGCCAAGAGAGCAACCAAGAGGGCGGCGCTGCCCAGGGCAGCCAGGAAAGCGGCATGGGCGCAGCGCCAAGCGAAAACGCAAGCGGCTCTGCCGCAGGCGGAAGCAGCGAGGGGAACGGCTCTGGCGGCAGCGCACAGGAAGAAGAAGGAGCCGGCGCAGCAGCGTCGTATCCTTTTTTCAGCATGTTCAAAAAAGGAAACTACCACATGACAGCAAAGATGCCCGAAACCGAGGCCGGGGCAATCGGCATCGACATGTTCGTCAAGAATGGCATGATGGCTATGACTATGAACGCAGGCGGCCAAACGTCCCGAGTGATTTTCCGTGACGACAAGGCTTACCTGATCGACGATGCGTTCAAGATGATCCTGATCCAGCCGATGACGAAGGAGGAGTACCTCAGCAACGGGGCGTGGGACACGTCGGGCATGGAGCTGATCGGCTCTGGGACTGCCGAATTCGCGGGAAGCCTGCTGCCATACGACGAGTACGCCAACGCATCGGACTCAAGAGTGCAGTATTTTATCCGCGACAACGCCCTGGCAGGACTCAGGTCGATAAAAGGCAACACTATTTCTGACACCGAGATTCTTGCGCTGGACGCGAACATACCCGCTGACGCCTTTGACCTTCCGGACGGTTACCAGCAGATCACCGAAACGTGATGCGTGCGGCAGCTCGCAATAACGTGAGCTGCGTCAGGCAATCGTGGCATCGTCTTCGATGCAGTAGTATTTCTGCAAGGTATATATTATTTCATCTACCCTGTGGTCAGAAATGCTGTAGGTAACCATCTGACCAGATTTCGTGTTGTCAAGTATGCTGTGTGCCTTAAGCAGCATCAAGTGCTGCGACAACGCTGGCTGCGTTATGTTGGGCACCTTTTTTGCGAGCTCGCTGACCGTCATGGGCCTTTCCATAAGAGAGCAAAATATCAGCAACCGGCTTTCGTTGGCCAGTATTTTAAGCAATTCTGCAATCTGCTTTGCTTTTTCTTCCATTGTTGCCTGCCTCCTTTTGCATATACGCCTTAGTATTTAAGCAATTATTAAGATACACGATCGGAGACGTTTTGTCAAGTAAGAATGTCAAAAAAGAGAGAACAATTGTAAAATTCATTTTTTATGTTAAAATGTAGTTAGCGATTTACGGACTCGCAGCGCAAACAAAAAAGGGTGGTATGGCCAATGAATTGCACGTTAATGCACAAAAATATTGAAGTTGCCGAGCTTATAATCGCGGAATCCGCAGTTGCTATTACAGCAATCGGAACAATTCGCAATCCAGAGCATGTCCCGCTCGGCGTTCAGGCTGTAAGAGGCGGAGTGGATATCGGCGAGCTGAACGACTGGCTGAAAGGGCGGTCGATTCCTGCGAGCCGTTCCGGCGTTTGGGATTTGTACGCCCGTTTGGGCAGAAGCTCAACGGAACACCTGATTTTGGAATGCTATGGTTTAAGCCTGTCTGACCATTATTGGATTCGCCCCGCAGGTTCAGGCCTTGCTTGGGCAGACATAAATTTTTTCGAGAACGATTTTTCCAAGGACGTAGGCGAAATGCTCTTCGGGCGCGAGCCTGCGGACAGAAACAATATCAACCTTGTGTCGCCGGACAACACGTCGGACGGCTGGCTTCGCAAAAAATGGATCGTTGCAAGCGGCAAGCGCATGCTTGTCAAAGGCAGCTCTGAGCCTTGGAAACAAGAGCCGTTTAACGAAGTTGTCGCCACTGCGGTCATGCGGAGGCTGGGGATCGCTCATGTTCCGTACACGCTGATATTCGAAGGCGCCGAGCCTTACAGCCTGTGCGAAAATTTTCTCTCTTTGGATACTGAGCTTGTTCCCGCGTGGAAAGTGCTGCATTCAAGCTTGATGAATGACGGGGATTCTGACTTTACGCACCTTATGCGGTGCTGCGACCGGCTCGAAATACCAGACGCCCACGAGGCTATTGATAAAATGCTGACGCTTGACTATATCATAGCAAACGAGGATAGGCATTATACAAATTTCGGGTTTGTCCGCAACGCGGAAACCCTCGATTGGCTTGGCGCCGCGCCGATATTCGACAGCGGGACGTCTCTCTGGCACAACGCCCTTAATATTGGCGAACCGAGAAAATGCCAGCCTTTTGCAAAAACCCACGTCGAACAAATCAAGCTTGTTTCTGATTTTAGCTGGTTTGACATTGGAGCGCTGAAAGGGCTTGAGCAGGAGATTGCAGAGATATTTTCCAAATCCCGCATTATCGGCGAAAGCCGCGCCATAACTATCGCGAACGTGGTGCTAAACAGGGCCGGCACTATCGAAAGGCTTGCCCACAGCTAAAGACCGTGTTAGAATAAAGAAATAAGTAGTAACTTTTGGAGGTGCCGGATATGACTCAAGCAATCAATGCATACCGCCATGTTGCGGCTACAGACGAGTTCCGTGTCGCGGAAAAAGACACAGAAAATGCACAGCTTCGCGCAAAAATTGCTGAACTTGAAGCGCGGCTCAACGAGGGCAAGTAGTAACTTAATGATTGAAAAGTGCAAACGGTCACAGTGACCGTTTGCACTTTTCCTTGCTTTTTGATACTTTATTGCCGCTACTTTGTGTAATGGATGA
>WRJV01000299.1 GCA_009778415.1 Clostridiales bacterium
GGTTCGCTCCCCCTCTTGCTATTTCATCAAAAAAAACACAAACCCCTATCATTTGCATCATTGCGGGGGTTTGTGTTTTTGGTGGACGATAGGGGGATCGAACCCCTGACCTCCGCATTGCGAACGCGGCGCGCTCCCAGCTGCGCCAATCGCCCAAATCTTCCATCACTTATTGTAGAGCAATTCTATCTGCTTGTCAATACGGCAATGCCCGATTTACCGTACATTTCAAAAGTTTTGTCGCCGACGTAGTCGACCCTCCCGCTTATCACGAAGTCCAGTATGTCGGCACCGGGGAAAGATATCCTCCTGTTTTCGCCCTGGTCGTTGATCGAAACGTGCAGGCAGCACACATTCCCTTCCCGTTTAAATGAAAAGTGCCCGCCGTCCGGCTCCCCCGGAACGTACTCCATTTTGTCGATGTCTTTGATGCTCTTCCTGAAGTTCAGCAGCCTCCTGAAATATGCCGAAATCTCGCCGTTTTTCCTGTCCGGGCAGAAGCACTGCCTGTTCATCGGGTCCTTGTCCCCCTGCATACCTATTTCGTCGCCGTAGTAAATGCAAGGGATGCCGGGCATCAGCGCCCAAATCAAAAGTGCCGAGTACAGCTTCTGCCTTGCCTCGTCGTAGGTCCAGCTCGACTCCATGAACACCGTCAAAATCCTTTTGGTGTCGTGGGTGCCGAGTATGTTCATCAGCGAATTGAACGTGTGCGCGGGGTAGTTCTCGCGCAGCCCCTCAATCGTGTCCGAAAACCATTTTGCGTTGTGGTCGTACCCAAGGTACCTGATTATGGCGTCCTTCAGCGGGTAGTTCATCACGCTGTCCAGCTGCTTCCCCTGAAAATACCTGCGCCTTTCCCCGTAGGCTTCTTTGTTGGAAGCGTCTTCCCACACTTCGCCTATTATCATCGCGTCCTTCTTCTCTTCCTTCACGGCAACCCGAAGCTCGTCAAGAAATACGTCAGGAAGCTCGTCCACCACGTCGAGCCTCACGCCGCTGGCGCCTGCGCGGAGCCAGTGCCGTATGACCGAATCCTCGCCCCGTATGATGAAATCAAGGTAAGAGTCGGCCTTTTCGTTGACTGCGGGCAGCGTGTCTATGCCCCACCAGCTCTCATAGACATCAGGGAAAAAGATGAAGCTGTACCAGTTGAAATAGGGCGAGTCCTCGCCTTGGCAGGCCCCCACGCTCTTGTAGTTGGCATATTTGTTGAAGTACAGGCTGTCGGCGCCGGTGTGGTTGTAAACGCCGTCAATAACCACCCTGATCCCGCGTTTTGAGGCTTCGCAGCAGAGTTCGGAAAAATCCTTCTCAGTGCCCAGCATCGGGTCGATCTTGTGGTAGTCCCCGGTGTCGTACCTGTGGTTCGAAAAAGCTTCGAACACCGGGTTGAGGTATATGACGGTGACGCCCATATCTTCAAGGTAGTCGAGCCTATCGAGGATGCCCGCAAGGTTGCCACCGAAAAAATCGTTGTTCAGCGTGACCCCGTTTTCGTCAGGAGCATGAACCGGAAGCTCCCCCCACCTGTCATGAACCTTGTGATTTTTGATCTGGAAGGGGGCTTGGTACTTGTCGCTTTTTGCAAAGCGGTCGGGAAATATCTGGTACATCACGCCCGAAGACAGCCAGGCAGGGCCATCATCTTCACGTTCAAACACGGTCAGCTGGCAGCTGTCCGTCCTCTCGTCCCGGTTCCATTCGTACCGTGCCTGAAAATAATAGAAATACAGGCCTGCGAACTTGCTGCGCCATTCAAACGTGAATTTGCTGCCGTCCCTGGCGCCGATTACCGTTTCCGGATCGCAGCCCTCCTTCGCCATGACAAGGTTAACCTCCAGGCAGCCGTCTTCCTGTACGCTTACGCAGAAAGACACCGGAGCCCCTGCCTCCACGGCGCCGTAGGGCGTTTTGTTGCTGATGTCCCTTGAATTATAGTAAATCATTTAACGGTTTGATCCCCCAAATATTGTCTGCATACTCCAGCACTGCCCTGTCTGCGGAAAAAAGCCCTGCTTTTGCGGTATTGACGATCGACATCCGGTTCCAGCGCTTCTTGTCCCTGTACGCCTCTTGGATGTCTTTCTGCGCCCGCTTGTAATCTTCAAAGTCTGCAAGCACGAAATACGGGTCTGCCATGCCGTTGTAGCCTGTGGTCAGCGAATTTGCGATATCGCCAAACGAAACACCGTTGATTCCAGAAGTGAGCCTGTTGAAAATCCTTTCAAGCGAAGGGTTGTTGTGGCAAAGCGACCACGGGTTGTAAGTGCCCGACTGCCTCAAAGCCTCGACTGCGGAAACGTCCAGCCCAAATATGAATATGTTGTCGTCGCCTACAACTTCATGTATTTCAACGTTCGCCCCGTCCTCAGTGCCTACTGTCACGGCACCGTTTATCATCAGCTTCATGTTGCCGGTCCCCGACGCCTCCTTGCCGGCCAGCGAAATCTGCTCCGAAACCTCGGCCGCAGGCATGATCAGCTCCGAAAGGCTGACCGAGTAGTTCTCAAGGAACACCACCTTTATCACGTCCCTCACGGTCGGGTACTTTTCTATTTCTTCAGAGAGGTTGCAGGCGAGGCTTATTATGCGCTTTGCCATGCTGTAGCCCGCAGCCGCCTTTGCGCCAAATATGAACGTCCGAGGCTCGATGTCAGCGTTGCGGTTCTCCCTGATCGTGTTGAACAGGTCGATTATGTGGAGCAGGTTTAGCGTCTGCCGCTTGTATTCGTGCAGCCTCTTCACTTGGACGTCGAATATAGAGTCTGGATTGACAATAATATTATTATGTTCTTTTATGTATTTTGCCAACCTTTCCTTGTTGTGCTTCTTGATTTCTGCGACCCGCCGCAATATCTCGTCGTTGTCAGCGTACTTCATGAAGACTTCAAGCTCCCTCGCGTCCTTTTTGAACCCGTTTCCGCACAGCGTCTCGATCAACGCGGACAGTTTCGGGTTTGCCTGGCACAGCCACCTCCTGTAAGCGATTCCGTTTGTGACGTTGGTAAATTTTTCTGGGGTGATGGTATTGAAGCCACTGAACAGCTTGTCCTTAATGATCTCGCTGTGCAGGGACGACACTCCGTTCACCTTGTGTGAAGCAAGGACGCAGAGGTTTGCCATCCTTATTTTGCTGTCGAGGATGACCGACATCTCCTTCCTCAAAAACTCTTGGTCTGCAATCTTGTGCGAAAGTTCCTCGTTGAACCGCCTGTTGATTTCCGCTATTATGGAGTGTATCCTCGGAAGGAGCTCTGCAAAGAGGTTCTCAGGCCACTGCTCCAGCGCTTCGGGCATGACAGTGTGGTTGGTGTAAGACACCGTCTGGCACACAATGTCCCAAGCTTCCTCCCACGGGTAGTTGTAGGTGTCCATCAGTATCCTCATCAGCTCCGGAATAGCCATGGTAGGGTGCGTGTCGTTGATGTGTATCGCGATTTTATCGTGCAGGTTGTCCAAGTTTCCGTACATGTTAAAATGCTCCCGGGTCAATCCCTGCAGCGATGCAGAAATGAAGAAGTACTGCTGCATGAGCCGCAGCTGCTTCCCTTCCCTGTGCGCGTCTTCTGGGTACAGTATCTTTGAAATCACCTCTGCCCTGTGCTTCTCCTCCATCGACTTCAAGTACTGCCCCTCCGCGAACAGCTTCATGTTTATGCTTATCGGGGACTGGGACTGCCAAAGCCGCAAAGAGTTTATCACGTCGCTGTCATAGCCAGACACCAGCATGTCGGACGGGACCGCGAGCACTGTCGTGAAGTCTTTGTGGATGATCTTCATGTTGCCGTTTGCGTCCCATTCCTCCTCCAGCTTCCCGCCGAAGCGGACCTCCTCGGTCTCGTCTTCTTTTTTGATCAGCCAGTACAGCCCATTCTTCATCCAGTCGTCAGGTTCTTCAACCTGCATGCAGTTTTCTATCTTCTGCTTGAATATCCCGTACTCGTAACATATTGACGATCCGTTGCCGATCATGTTCTGGCTGGCGATGGCGTCAAGGTAGCATGAAGCGAGGCGCCCGAGGCCCCCGTTGCCAAGCCCGGAATCCGGGTCGATCTCAAAAAGCTCGTCGGGTTTCTGCCCGTGCGCCAGCACAGCTTCCCTGAAAGGCTCGTCGAGCCCCAAATTGAACACGTTGTTGCGCAGAGAAGTACCGGGCAGAAATTCCATCGACAGGTAATAGACCTTTTTTTGCTTTTGAAGGCTTTTGGACTCTTGGTTTTCGGTCCAAATCTTCGACATGATGTCCCTTACCATGAGGCACGCCACTATGTAGTACTGGTGCTTCGACGCATTGCTGGGCTCTTTTCCAAAATTCCGAAGTATCCTTTCCAGCCACTCTTTCAGTTCGTCAGACGAGTACCTTTTTTTCATTTGCTAACCCTCCAATTCCTTATACAACTTAGCATACTGCTTGGCGCCCTTTTTCCATGAGAAATCGCTCTTAAAGGCGTTCGTTACAAGTTTCATCCTGTGGTTTTCGTCCCCGAGGAGCCAAATCGCCCTCTTCACGGCGCCCAGCATGTCATGGGCGTTGATCTGCATAAAAGTAACGCCGTTGCCTTGGCCAGTCTCAGGGTTGTACGCTTTGATGCTGTCCTTGAGCCCGCCGGTTTCCCTGACTACGGCTATCGTCCCGTACTTCGAGGCGATCATCTGAGCCAGCCCGCAGGGCTCGCTTATGGAAGGCATCAGGAAGACGTCTGCGCCGGCGTATATTTTCTTCGACACGCTCTCGGAAAAACCCTTGTAGCAGACTGCCCTCCCCTTGTATTGCCTCTCTTTGGCCACGAAAAAGTTCTCGTACTGCTTTTCACCCTCCCCCAGCATCACGAACTGCACGTTTTCCCGCATCAGCTCGTCAAAACACCTTATGACCAAGTCGATCCCTTTGTGATAGGCAAGGCGTGTTATCATCGCGATTACCGTTACGTCGTCCCTCTCTTCAAGGCCTAGGCTGTTCTGCAGCCCGGCTTTGTTTTTTTTCTTGTCTTCGAAGTTGGTCAGGTTGTATTTCGCGAAGATGTCCTTGTCCCTCTTTGGGTTGTACATTTTCTCGTCAATCCCGTTCATGATGCCGGTGAACTTGTACGCATTTTCTTTGACGATGTTTTCAAGCCCCCTGCCGTAGAATTCGTACTGCACCTCCTCTGCGTAGGAAGGGCTCACTGTCGTCAGCCTGTCGCAAGCCACCACGGCGGCTTTCATCAGGTTGATGCAGCCGTTGTATTCCAAAAGCCCTGTGAATTTCTCGTTTATTCCAAACAAGTCCGTCAAAATCCGAAGGTCGAACTCGCCTTGGTACTCGATGTTGTGGATAGTGAATACGGTCCGCAGGCGGTCGTATTCCGGCCACCCGCCATAGTACGACTTGAGGTAGATGGGCACCAATGCCGTCTGCCACTCGTTCACGTGCAGTATGTCGGGCGTAAAGTCGATGAAGCTCAGCGAATCGAGCGCGGCTTTGCAGAAATACGAAAACCGCTCGCCGTCGTCGAAATAGCCGTAGTACCCGTCCCGCATGAAGTATTCCTGGTTGTCGATGAAGTAGAAATCAACTCCGTCATGGTTCATCTTGTACACGCCTGCGTATTTCTTCCTCCATGAAAGCGAAGTTTCAAATTCTGCTGTTTTTTCCAACACGCCAAAATACTGTTCTTTTATGGGTCTGTAAAGCGGCAGCATTACAGCTGTGTTGACCTTCTCTTTTGTAAGTGCCTTGGGCAGTGCATTGAGCACGTCGCCAAGCCCTCCGCTCTTTGCGAACGGCATTGCTTCGCTTCCAATAAATAATACGTTCATTACCGTGTACCTTTCTTGTTTTGTTGACGTTATAAGACCACAGATTTAAACTATGCTTCTCTTTTCGACGACTACCGGGTATTTTTCGTGCCCGATGAGTTTTTGGCCCTCCCTCACGATGACGTCCTTGTCTATGATCACGTATTGCAGCTCTACGTCGCTCATGATCTCGGCGTTTTGCATCACTATGCAGTTCCTTACCACTGCGCCTCTGCCAATTTTCACTCCCCTGGAGATGATTCCATCCTCCACGGTCCCTTGGATTTTGCACCCGTCCGCCACGATTGAGTTTCTCACGCTGCACCCCTCGCAGTAAATGGTCGGCACGCTGTCTTTCACTTTGGTGTATATGGGTTTCTCAAACGCAGTGTCGCGGAAGTCGCTCTTTAGGAAATTCATGTTCGCGTTCATGTACCCGGTCACGTCGCTGATCTCAAACAACTGCTTGTTGTAGTGATAGCCTTTTATCATCAAATTGCCTTTCAGGTAGTCCAGTATGTCGTAGTAAAAGCTGTAGCCCCCCCGTGCTATGCAGTCTGAAACCAAGGCTTCGAGCAAAGATTTTTTGATCACGAAGATGCCTACGCTCCAAGTGGCTTCCTGCCTTGTTATGTCGTCCTCGTTCTCGCGCAGCCCGATAAGCCTCATGTTGTCGTCAAAGAAGAAGACCGGGATTCCGAGAGGCACTTTTTTATAGCCGTTAAGCGAGTTTGCGTAAACTGCCGTTATGTCCGCGCCGCTCTTGATGTGGGTGTGCAGCAGCTCCTCGTAGTCGATCGAACAGCATACGACGCTCGATCCGGTCATGATGACGTATTCGGCCACTGTCCGCTTTATCGAATGCAGGTTCCGGGCCAAAGCCTCCGCAGTCCCCTTGTAAAGCCCTACGTTTTCCAGCATCCCCGGCTGTGAAAGCGGCGTAAGTATGCGGATCCCGCCGATTTTCCTGTTCAGGTCCCAGTCGTTTCCGGCACCCACGTGGTCTACGAGCGAGTGGTAGTTGTTTTTGGTTATGATCGATATGTCGTTGATGCCGGAGTTGACAAAGCCGGACAATATAAAATCTATGATCCTGTATTTCCCGGCGATGGGCAGCGAAGCAAGCGTTCGCAGCTGGGTAAGCTCGCGCAGGTTTTCCCTGTCGTTGTACGCAAAATTGATCCCCAAAACATTTAACATTGTGCTTCACCTTCTTCCTTCGCAGGCATGTTGCCGGAAACCGTCAGCCCTACCCCTACTTCAACATTTTCGCCTATTGACGAGCCTCTCCCGACCACCGTTATGTTCTGCCTGCGCACCCCGTCGTCCGTATTGTCTGAAACCCCCACCCTAGCGTATTTCCCTATGATGGAGTCAGGCGCGAGTATGGAGTATTCGACCACTGCGCCTTCCCGCACCGTCGCATTGGGCATGATGATCGAATGCCTTATGGCAGCGCCTTTTTCCACCGTTACGCCGGGGAACAGTATGCTTCTCGTGATTCTGCCGTCGATCTTGCATCCTTCCGTCACGTAAGAGTTTTCAATTACCGAGTCCCTGCCAATGAATTGGGGCGGCAGGACGTTGTTCCTCGAATACATCTTCCACAGCGGGTCGTCGAGCTGGATCGGGACATTTGGGTCGAGCAGGTCCATGTTCGCCTCCCAAAGGGACTCTATGGTCCCGACGTCCTTCCAGTAGCCTTTGAATTCGTAAGCGTACACCCTTTCGCCCCCGTCGAGCATGCTCGGTATGATGTCCTTGCCAAAATCGTTGTCGGAATCTTCGTCGTTCTCGTCCCTCGACAGGTACTCCCGCAGTTTTTTCCAAGTGAAAATGTACACTCCCATGGAAGCAAGCGTACTCTTCGGGTTTTCTGGCTTTTCCTCGAACTCGCAGATGCGGAAATCAGCGTCGGTGCCCATGATCCCAAAGCGCGAAGCCTCCTCGTAGGGAACGTTGAGCACAGAGATCGTGCAGTCTGCGTTTTTCTCTTTATGGTAATCAAGCATCCACTTGTAGTTCATCTTGTAGATATGGTCGCCGGAAAGCACAACTATGTATTCGGGGCAATACGTTTCGATGTAGTGGATGTTCTGGTAAATTGCGTTTGCCGTGCCTTTGTACCATTCCCCGTGGGAGCCCTTGATGTGAGGAGGCAGTATGGTCACCCCGCCGAAAAGCCTGTCAAGGTCCCAAGGCTGCCCGCTCCCTATGTACGTGTTCAATTCCAGCGGCTGGTATTGCGTGAGGACGCCTATGGTGTCGATGCCAGAATTCACGCAGTTCGACAACGTAAAATCGATGATCCGGTATTTGCCCCCAAAGGGCACGGCAGGCTTTGCAACGGAATTCGTCAAAACCCCGAGCCGGCTCCCTTGGCCACCGGCAAGAAGCATAGCGATGGTCTCTTTTTTTACCATTCCCAGCATAAATTATACCTCCTGAATTTTTTTCCAAATACTTGTGCTCAGCCCCGGAACGCTTGCTACAGAATTTTTGATAGTCGTGTAAGCATGCCCTTTACCCCCGAATTTTTCTTGCTCTGAGGAAAACTGCAATTTGAATTTCTCGGACTTGTCAATCTTTAAAACGTATTTTTCGTGCGCCACCGCAGCGAAATTGGAAATGACGATGAGCTCGCTGCCGCTCTTGTCCCTCCTCTTGAAAGACAAGACGTTGTTGCTGTTGTCGTCTGCGTTGAGCCATTCAAAACCGTCCCAGCTGTCGTCGATTTCCCAAAGCTCGCTTTTCTTTTTGTAGAACCTGTTCAGTTCCCTGACAAATCTATGAAACTGCCTGTGGGCAGGGTAATCAAGGAGGTGCCAATCCAACTCATTTTTGTAGTCCCACTCAGAGAACTGGGCGAACTCGCCTCCCATGAAGAGCAGCTTTTTGCCCGGGTGGGCCATCATGTACGCAAGGTATGCCCTCAGGCTGGCAAACTTCTCTTCGTAATCCCCCGGCATCTTGTTTATCAGCGACCCCTTCATATGGACGACTTCGTCGTGCGACAGGGGCAGGATGTAGTTTTCTGAAGTGAAATACGTCATCACGAACGTCAGCTTGCTGTGGCACCCTTGCCTGAAATACGGGTCGCATTTTATGTATTCAAGGGAATCGTTCATCCAGCCCATGTTCCATTTGAAATTGAACCCGAGGCCGCCAACGTCGGATGGCTTTGTCACAAGCGGCCAAGCTGTCGACTCCTCCGCAATCATCAGCGCATGAGGGTAATGCGAAAAAATAGCTTTGTTGAGGTCACGTACGAAGGATATGGCTTCCAAGTTTTCGTTCCCGCCGTAAATGTTGGGCTGCCACCTGCCATTCCGCCCGTAGTCGAGGTACAGCATCGACGCCACGGCGTCCACGCGCAGGCCGTCTATATGGAATTTGTCGAACCAGAAGATGGCATTTGAGATGAGGAAGCTCTTGACTTCGTTCCTCCCCCAGTCAAATATCATCGTACCCCAGTCCTTGTGCTCGTTTTTTAGGCTGTCCTTGTACTCGTAGCAGTACTCGCCGTCAAACCGATGAAGCCCTGCTTCGTCCTTCGGGAAATGCCCCGGGACCCAGTCCAGTATCACGCCGATCCCGTTCAAATGGCACTCGTCGATAAACGCCATGAACCCGTCAGGGGTCCCGTACCTTGACGTGGCTGCAAAGTAGCCCGTGCACTGGTACCCCCACGAACCGTCAAAAGGGTATTCAGACATGGGCATCAGCTCAATGTGGGTGTACCCCATGTCCTTGACGTAAGGGATCAGCTCTTCCGCCATTTTGCCGTAGTCAAAATAGTTCCCGTCGCTGTACTTCCTCCAAGAGCCGAAATGCACCTCGTATATGTTCACAGGCTCGCTATAAGGCGATTTTTTTTCAAGCGCCTTCTGCCATTTTTTATCCTTCCAATTGTACTTGTCCAGCAAAAAGAGCTTCGACGCCGTAGCTGGCCTGAGCTCGCTATGGTACCCGTAAGGGTCGGCCCTGTAGATCGTTTTCCCCAAGCCGTCTTCGATGAGGTATTTGTACGGCTCAAATTCATGAATGTCTGGAATAAAAGCTTCCCAGAGCCCCTGCTCCGAGATGTTCTCCATCGGGTTGCTGAAAGACCAACCGTTGAAGTTCCCCGCCACGCAGACGCTCTTCGCGTTGGGTGCCCATGTGCGGAATACAAAACCGTGTGCGCCCCCCCTTTCTGCGGGGTGCGCACCCATCAGTTCGTATGCCTTGTGTGCTGTGCCCTGGTGAAATAGATAGATTTGGTACTCCAGCGAAGTATTTTTTTTGTTGCCCATCGTTTCCTCCATACGGCGCACAAAATTTCAACAATCTAATTATAATTCATTCAAACCTTTTTTTCAACAAGTTTGAACTGGGAATCATAAATTTCTCAAAGACGCGACGCATTCGCAATGTTTTGTGAATGGGAAATTGTCATAGGCTTTTATTATTTCGGGTTTATACCCGTAGTACTGCAAGTAGTACAGGTTTTCCACAAATGATTTGGGGTTGCAAGATATGTAAACGATCTGCCCGGCGCCGTACTGGATGATTTTGTCCAGGGCCTTTGGCTGCACTCCGGCCCGGGGCGGGTCGAGCACGATCACATCAGGCTGTGCGCCAAGCCTGTTCATCGCTTCAAACACGTCCCCCTCTACAAATTCGCAGTTGCCAATGCTATTCATCGCGGCGTTTTCCCTCGCTGAAACGACCGCCTCATGGGCAAGCTCTATACCTGTCACTTTTTTTGCTTTTTTTGCCAGGACCTGCGAAATCGTCCCCGTCCCGCAGAAAAGGTCAAACACCACCCTGTCAGTTAGGTCTCCCGCCATGGCTACCGCCTCTGCGTAAAGGCGCTCAGCAGCTGCCACGTTCGTCTGGAAAAAAGAAAAAGCACCGACTTTAAAATCTAGGTCCATTATGCGCTCGGTATAATAGTCCCTACCCCACAAAACGTTCAATTTGTCGCAATTGATGGTATCTGAAAGCCCGTCGTTCACGGTGTTAAGTATTCCTACAATGCTATTGTTTAGTTTTAAATTGAACAAAACCCCAATATATTCGGAAGCAAGGAAATGCCCCTGCGACGACGTGACTACATTGACCAGAAGCTCGCTTGTCCTCACGCCTCGCCGCATCACAAGGTGGCGCAAAAAACCCTTGTGGGATTTTTTGTTGTAAAAGGAGTACCCTTTTTCCCTGCAAAATTCCAGCGTCGCCGCCAGCACGGCGTTGAAGTCGACGTCCACGAGCTGGCACTCGTCTACGGTGGCGATTGACATGAATTTCTGCTTCTGGTGCATCCCCAGCGACAGTTCGCCGCCTTTGGCCATATTGCCGAAAGTGTATTCCATTTTGTTCCTGTACCTGTACATGTCCGGGCTGCCGCTTATGCCTAGGTATTCGCCAAATTTGACGCTTTTTTCCTCTAAAAGCCTTTTTACTTCGTCGTTTTTTATGCGCAGCTGGTCTTCATAGCTCACGGCTTGGTAGTCGCAGCCTCCGCAAACCTCGTTGTGGGCGCACACGCCCGCTCGCGAGCCTTCATCTTTCGAACTTATCATAAAACTCCTTCTTGCACGCCAAAAACCTGCCGCCTTCGATCGCTTCCCTTATATTCTCCATCGTTTTGAGCAAAAAATAGATGTTGTGGGTGGATAGGAGCGTTGAGGAAAGCATCTCGTTTGATTTGAAAAGGTGGCGCAGGTACGCCCTTGAATAGTTCCTGCACGCATAACAGCCGCATTCTGCGTCCAGCGGCGAAAAATCCCTCTCGTACTGGGCGTTTTTTATCGAAATGTTCCCAAAAGCCGTCATAGCCACGCCGTGCCTGGCAAGCCTCGTCGGCAGGACGCAGTCGAACATGTCGACGCCTCGCTCCACGCCTTCAAAAAGGCAGTCGGGGCTGCCCACGCCCATCAGGTAGCGTGGCTTGTTGTCTGGCAAGTGCGCAACAGAGCTGTCAAGCACGTCGTACATCACCTCTTTTGGCTCGCCTACGCTGAGCCCCCCGATCGCGTAGCCCGGCAAATCCAGCTCGGTTATGCCCTGTGCGCTCTCGTACCTGATGTCCTTGTAGGTGCCGCCCTGCATTATTCCAAAGAGAGACTGCCGCTCTGTGCTTTTGTGGCGCTCCTTGCACCGCGCCAGCCACCTCGTGGTCCGTTCAGAGGATTTTTTGACGTATTCCCAGTCTGCAGGGTATGGTGCGCATTCGTCAAAAGCCATTATGATGTCTGCGCCCAGGGCGTTTTGTATTTCAATGGACTTTTCCGGCGACAGCATGTGCAGCGACCCGTCAATGTGCGAACGGAACTCTACGCCCTCTTCCCTGATCTTCCGCAGGTCTGCCAGGCTGAACACCTGAAACCCACCGCTGTCTGTCAGAACTGAGCCCTTCCAGTTCATGAACTTGTGCAGCCCGCCTGCTTCGCTGACTATCCCGTGCCCCGGCCGCAGGTAGAGGTGGTACGTGTTCGACAAGATAATCGAAGCCCCAATGCCCGCCACGTCCTCCGGCTTCATGGCCTTTACCGTTGCGGCGGTCCCGACAGGCATGAACACAGGCGTCTCAATGGCGCCGTGCGGTGTGAAAAATCTCCCGCGCCTGGCCCGCCCGTCGGTTTTCAGCAATTCAAATTGGAATGGACGCCTATACATGCTTGGCAAAAACATCGGCGACTTTTTGCACGTCTTCCTCACTTATCCAGTAATGAGTGGCTAGGCGCATCAAACCGTCCTCCGGTGGATTTGCCAGTATGCCGTTTTCATTCAATGCGTTCATAAGCGCGTCAACCGAAATGTTTCCGTCAAGGGCAAAGAAAACAAGATTTGCGTGGACATCGCTTGGCTCGCAGGCGATTCCGCTGATTTTGCTCAGCTTGTTCGCCAGCAGCACTGCGTTGTCCCTGTCCTCCCTTAGCCTGCCTGTCATGTCGCGCAGGGCAATCAACCCAGCTGCTGCCAGTATCCCAGTCTGCCTCATCCCGCCGCCCATGATTTTTCTGCGCCTGCGGGCGAGGTCGACGAAATCCTTCGTCCCAGCCAGCATCGAGCCTATCGGGGCGCAGAGGCCCTTGGAGAGGCAAAACATGACGGAGTCGGCGTATTTGGTTATCTCTGCTGCTTTCACTCCCAAATAATCCGCTGCATTGAACAGCCGGGCACCGTCAAGATGGATCGGCAACCCATAGCGTTTGGCAGTCTTGTGAACAGCGGCCATGCTGTCCAGCGGAATAACGCGCCCGTCAGAATGAGCCGTCTCCATGCAGATGAGCCCCGTGGGCGGGTAGTGGAAGTCCGATGGGTCCTTCCTGATTCGTGATTCGATTGACACTGCATTTGGCAAACTGCCCCGGCCCTCTAGCGTCTGCAGCTGCACCCCTGCTATTATGGCAGGCGCGCCTGCCTCGTCGTGGGCGATGTGGCAGTCACCGTAGATTATAACCTCGTCGCCTCGCCTACAATGGGTAAACAGCGCGAGCTGGTTGCCAAAGGTCCCTGACGGCACAAATATTGCCGCCTCTTTGCCAGCCATTTCAGCAGCAAGGCGCTCAAGCTCGTTAGTCACGCAGTCGTCCCCATAGACGTCGTCGCCAACCTGAGCAGACGCCATCGCAGTGCGCATCGCATCTGTCGGTTTTGTTACAGTGTCGCTTCTCATGTCGATAATTTTCATAATTTGCCACCTTTCGTTTTTATATTCTCCGCTACTATAGCATCAGCATCGCGTCCCCGTAGGAAAAAAACCTGTACTTTTCCGCTACCGCAACCTGGTAGGCATCCAGTACGCCTTCCCTGCTGTAAAATGCCGAAACCAGCATGAGCAGGGTAGACTTCGGCAGATGGAAATTGGTTATGAGGCTGTCCGTCATCTTGAACTCGTAACCCGGATAGATGAAAATGCCGGTGCTGCCGCGACCAGCCTTGAGCC
>WRJV01000300.1 GCA_009778415.1 Clostridiales bacterium
CCTGTGAACTTCGGCAATGTGGCAGTAGAAGAGGTTGTCGTAACGCTTATGCTGGCCTTTGACGAGCTGGCCACGCTGGCGCCCGTGCCGTTTTTGCCGTCCTTTACCTGCTGCGCCGAGGGTGCTGCTTCGCCGTCCTTCAGCAGTACAGCGTATATTGTTCCGGCCGCGCTTGGCCGGGCTGACACTGTAGCTGCAGTTTCGTCAGAAGTGCTTGCGATGCCGGACAAGGCAGGCCCGGCTGGGGCGGCCTTGCCCACAGTCCACGTCACGTATGTCGAGTCAACGGCACTGTTGTCCGACTTGTACCTGAACTTTCGCGACGCGATGCCGAGGTAGTATTCCTTGCCGTCCACCAGGTTGCTTTTTGGCGCTATCGTTATTTTGTCCTTCGCAGAGTTTATCGTTGCGGTGAAAGGCACTTTTTTGCCGCTGCTGGAATCTTCCCTGAATATTATCACCGTGTCTGTGAGGTAGTCCTTGTTCACCACGTTCCCGTCGTAATTCACCACTGGAGTGTAGAACTCGATAACGGGTTCAACCGTCTTTGAAACTCCGGTGTCACCGTCGTCCGGGTCAAATGACACGTCGTCGCCACGCAGCGTGCTCCCGGTTGAGAACGACACCGTATAGGCGCTGTTGCCGTTCCCATCGGCGTCTTTGAACGTGTTCCTCGGAAGGATCAAGTAGTATGTGGTGTTTTTCTTCAGGTCGCTGTCAGGCGTGATTGTGACGACTTTTTTCGCGCTGTTTATGTTTGCCGTGAAATCCACGTATTTTCCGGAAGACGACCCTTCCCGAAGGGACATGGAATCTTCAATGGCATAGCTGTCTATAGTGTCGCCGGCGTACATTTTCATTGCGGAAGCGAACGTGACTGTTATCTTTGTGGTAAGGCTGACGTTTCTCGCCCCGCTCTTTGGGCTGAACGTGACGTCGCCGGCGGCCTCCTCGGGGCTGTCATATTGGGGGTTCACGTAGACGTACTGCGGCTTCTTGTCATAGGTCACATTGCTGGCGTTGATGTTCATCCGCGAAATGGTGCCGGTTCCTTTGAACGAGCTTTCGGCGTACACGTCTGCCGTGTTGACGGACGCAGAGGAGTTGACGGTTATTTCTGCACCCTTTGCCAAGTTTGAAACATACAAGCTCGTAATCAAACCAGAATCCAATTTGAGCTTTGCGTTTGCGCCGGTGATGTTCACCTTCGGAAAAGACCCGCGAAGCGTTATGTTTGCGGAGGCTTGGATGTTCAACGTATCGATGCCGCTCCCGTAGAGCCCGCCTGAAAGGCTTGTCATTTGGACTGTGCCGGATTTTGAAGCGGTAAGCGTGGGCATTACGGTTTCACCACCGACGACCAGGTTGACTGATGAAGACGGCCTTTCCATGACGGCGTTCGCCACCCGGCAGTTGGACACCGTGACGCTGGAAGACCCGCCGCCGTTCACGCTCAGCGTACCGAGCACTATGCAGTTGCTGATGGTCGCGCTCCCGTTCCCGAGGTCTGCATGCACCGTGACGCCGTTGGAGTAGACAGCGTTTGACAAGGTGGTATTGTTCGTGCTGATTACAGTATTTGTGGAAACGATTGTTTCGTTGTTCATGATCTCGCACATGATCTTGGTGGCCTGCGCCCTGGTCAGCTGGTCTGCCGGGTGAAGCTTGCCGTCGTCGTATGGGCCGAGGTACCCTTTGCCGTTCGCTTTCTGGAACGCGGTGCGCGCCCAGTCAGGTATCAGCGACGAGTCGCTGTACGAATTCAGGTTGCCGGAGCTGCCATAGGTGGGCACAACCCTTGAAATGATGACTGCGGCTTCCTGCCGGGTGATGGGGTTGTCGGGGGAAAACAGATTGCCCGAATAGCCGGAGACATAGCAAGCTGCCACAGCCCGCGCGATGTCCTGATAGTACCAAGAACCGTAAGGCACGTCTGAAAAAGAAATGCCCACTGCCGTTCCGTTCCTCAGCACTTTGTTGACCATGGCGGTAAATTCGGCCCGGGTCACGGGCTTGTCCGGCCTGAACGTCCCGTCCGGGTACCCCTGAACCAAACCGCTGCTTACGGCTTTGTCTATCCAAGTTTCAGCCCAATGGCCCCTTGTGTCTGTAAACGACGCTCCGTATGACGCAGTTGGCAGGGAAACCGGCAAAAGCATTACCAATGCAACAAATATACACAGTGCTCTCGATTTTTTCATTTCAACCACCTCGAAATTTTCTACCTTTATTATACAATACACTCACTGTTTTGTAAACGAGGCGATTGTTTTCTTGGATTAGTGGTTAACAAAGTTTGCTGTCACTGCGCCGATCATTGAGTTTTCAGGCGAGTCGCCCGTCAAAGCAGGCTGGGAGGCGGTTGCTTCGTAAAAAAACTCGGCATCAGCCGAAACGGTGGCAGGGGCGCCGCCGACTGTAATTTTCCCGGAATAAATGACCCGGTTTTTCCACCGCAGCGAGCCCTCAACAAAAAAGCTGTACTCGCCGGAGGGAACGGCAATACCGCCCGCGTCAGTCAAATCCCATGTGAATGAGAGGGTTCCTGCTTTTGGCGTCGCGCCGGTGATTGCGTCGGTTTCGGATTTTGACATGGAAGCGAGCCCTGATGTCATTACCCATGTTGGGATGGAGTCAGGCCTGTTCTTGTAACCGCCGTTTGCCGTAAAGCGGGTAGCGTAAAGGGTTTTTACGTAGTTGCCGCTGCCGTCCTCTATCCATACGGCGAACTGGTTGCTGGCATGGCCGGACTGAGGCGTGAAGTCAAATGATATCAAGACTTCGCCGGATTTTTCCATAAGTGTTTCATCTTGGCTGCCTGCCAGATCTTCAACTTGGCTGCTGCTTGGCTCGCCAGCTGTGCAGGAACAGAAAACAGTGAGAAAAAATGCGACCAAAACTACAGATACGTATTTTGCCATCGTGTGCCCTCCTACTGTACCAGCACAATTTCCTCGCCTGCCTCGACGATCAGCCGGTTCGGCGCGTCGAAGCTCTCGGCGACCTTCATGTCGAACAGTTCGCCTGGCTTCATGTGGATGGGTATGTTGTGTTTGGCGCCTATGATTTCAGCGCACTCGGCGGCTTCCTTCACGTCCATGTTGTATATTCCGTCGCAGGGGAGCAGCGCATAGCCCAGCCCTTTGTCTGCGAATGACGCCATCTGGCTCGTCTTAGAGGTGTCGCCGGCCGCGTATACCTTGATGCCGTCGATGTCGATGATGTAGCCTACGCAGCTTTTAGGATCGTGGTTTTTGTTTTGTGCGAGGACGGCTTCGATGCCTATCCCCTTAACGGAAAACGTGTTGTGCTTCCCCCCTTCAAGAGCCTGCGCTTCGGTAATCGTGACGCAGCCTGGGTTTTGCGTCACAAGCTTGATCTGGTTGTGGTCTTGGTGCTGGTGCGTCACAAGTATTATGTCCGCAGGAATGTCGTAGCCGTCCCCGGCGTACGGGTCAACATAAACAACCGTCCCGTCCTTTGATGTAAGCCTGAAGCTTGCGTGCCCTTGGTAAAGCATCTTTGTCATATTTTCATCTCCTGTCTCCATGTTTTCATCTTCCACTGCTGTGTTTTCGTCTCCTGTCACCATGTCTTCTGCCGCCGTGTCTCCTGTCTCAATGCCTGCGTCAATTGGCACACTGCCTCCCTGGCATGAGGCGAGAAGCAGCAAGCATGCCACAATCAGAACGAACAGGAATGCAACTCTCATTTCATAATCCCTCCCTTCATGATATACGGAAAAAGGGACTTGCCCTGAAAATTCAAGGCAGCCCCCATTAAAATTGTCAAGTTAAGCGCACACAGGTATTAAACCACTCCTTGGGCGAGCATGGCTTTCGCAACCTTCAGGAAGCCGGCGATGTTTGCGCCCGCCACGTAGTTGCCTTCCATGCCAAACTCCTTCGCAGAGCTTTCGCAGGCTTTGAATATGTCGACCATGATCTGCTTGATCTTCGTGTCCACTTCTTCAAAGGTCCAGTAGTACCTCATGCTGTTTTGGGCCATTTCGAGGGCAGAGGTGGCCACGCCGGCGGCGTTGGCAGCCTTTGCAGGGCCGACGACGACTTTGTTGTCGAGCAGGTACTTGAGGGCGTCGTTGGTGGTGGGCATGTTTGACCCTTCGCACACAAACTTCGTGCCGTTTGCGACAATTTTCTCTGCGTCAGCCATGTGGATTTCGTTTTGAGTCGCGCAGGGGATGACCAAGTCGGCTTTCACGCCCCAAGGCTTCTCCTTCGGGTAGAACGTCGCGCCGCTGAATTTGTCAGCGTATGGCGCCACTATGTCCTGCCCGCTCGACCTGAGGACCAGCAGGTAGTCGATCTTTTCACCCGAAACTCCGTCCGGGTCGTGGACGTAGCCGTCAGGACCCGATATTGTTATGACTTTGGCGCCGAGCTCGGTAGCTTTTGACACCATGCCCCACGTCACGTTGCCGAACCCCGAAGTCGCTATGGTCGCGCCACTCAGGGTTGCCCCGTTGGCTTTCAGCATCTCGTCTGCGAAGTACACGATGCCGTACCCGGTGGCTTCCGTCCTTGCCAGCGAACCGCCCCAGCCGACGCTTTTGCCGGTGATGGAGCAGTTGTACGTGTCGGAGAGCCGTTTGTACTGCCCGAACATGAACCCGATTTCCCTGGCGCCAACGCCCATGTCTCCGGCAGGGCTGTCGGTGTCCGGACCGATGTGCCTGAAAAGCTCAGAGATGTAGCTCTGGCAGAACCTCATGATTTCATTGTCGGATTTCCCCCTTGGGTCGAAATCGGCGCCGCCTTTGCCGCCTCCGATAGGAAGCGGGGTGAGGGCATTTTTGAAAATCTGTTCAAATGCCAAGAACTTTATGATCCCGAGATTGACCGAAGGCTGGAACCGCGTCCCTCCTTTATAAGGGCCTATTGCGCTGTTGAACTGTACGCGGAAGCCTCTGTTGACGTGAGGTTTTCCGTCGTCGTCCACCCATGGTACCCTGAAAATAATCTGCCTTTCGGGTTCAATCAGCCTCTCTACGACGCCCGAGGATACGTACTCCGGGTGCTTTTCAAGGACAGGGGCGATTGACTCCAATACTTCTTCTACTGTCTGAATGAACTCCGGTTCCCCGGGGTTTCTTTTTTTCGCAATCTCAATGAATTGCTCAACTACTTTTGCCATCTCTTTCTCCTTTTAACGATGAAATAACCTCAATTGATATGGAATAGGTCCATTAACTTAAATATAGCATTTTGTTAATTTATAGTCAACAAAATTAAATGAAAAAAGCAGACAATTTGACTATGCACCTTCAAAATGGTAGAATGGAAAAAGTGGAATTCTCAAAAATGAGGTGTGGTATGCAAAGAAAAGACGCATTGGAAATATACAGGAAAATAGAAGAGAGCCTAACTGACAAAAAATTTCTCCAAGAAGTCAAAATCCCCAAAAAGAAAATGCTGGAACTGATCCCCAAAGCCGAATGGAGGGACGCGATAGAAAGTATTGCGGGCGATGGAAGCTTTGTGTGCAGCGACGCGCTGTCGCTCTGCGCGGTCAGCTTGGGCGCTCTGGCAAACGAGCCTAGCGGGGGTTGGCTGCGCCATTTGTACGACTACACTGTTGGCGTCCTTTATCCGGAAAAGGCTGCTGCCGCAGAATCTGACGGCCATGCGCTGGGAAGGCAATTTTTGTTCAAGGTGATCAGGTGCTTTCTGGAGCTTGAAAGCCAAAAATCGGGAGACAGCCTGTTTTGGCACATCCGGCGCCTCGACGAAGAAGAGATAAACCGCTGCCAGACAAAAGACGAATACGCCCGCTACCTGAAAATGGTCGACGACCTTTTCCTGTATGAGTTCATGCGGATTGGAAGGGAGATAACGCCGCACAAGCTTATCGACCACGTTGCAATAGTGCATTCACTCGCCTTGCACGTAGCGAGGCAGGTTGAGAAAAAAGGCGTCCCCATTGACCTTGCGCTGATGTCGGGGGCTGCCGCAAGCCATGACATCGGTAAGTTCGGGTGCAGGGATTCAGAAAACGAGAGGATACCCTACCTCCACTACTATTACACTGACCAGTGCCTGAGAAGGTTCGGGATGCCCTCTTTCGCGCATATCGCGGCGAACCATTCGACATGGGACCTTGAGCTGGAGAACCTGCCCGTCGAATCGCTTATTCTGATATATTCCGACTTCAGGGTAAAGGACAGGAAAACGGAGGGCGGAGGAGAGGAAATACAGGTGTTCTCCCTTGCCGAGGCTTTTGAAGTCATATTGGGCAAGCTCGACAATGTCGATGAGGCGAAAAACCGCAGGTACCGCAAAGTCTATGCGAAGATCAGGGATTTCGAAAATTACCTTAACAGCCTGGGGATCGACTTGGAATTCAGCAAGACTGGGCAGGGCAAGGATGGAGCGGAGGCCGAGCCAAAAGCGAAGGAAAAGGCAAAGGCAAAGTTAAAGGCAAAAGACCCGGCTATAATGGATTCGCAAGAAGCTGTTGAAAAACTCAAGGAGCTCGCTATCGAGCACAACATCAGAGTTATGAGCGTATTCAACGGCGAGGCGTCTTTCGGGAACCTGCTCGAAGACGCAAGGGGCGAGACCCAATGGAAAAACATCAGGGCTTACATCAATATCTTTGACGAGTATTCGACGTACATGAACCAAAGGCAAAAAATAATGACGCTGCAGCTGCTGTACGAGATGCTCATGCACAAGGAAGGCGACATCCGAAGGCAGGCGGCGACGTTGATAGGGAAAATGATAGCAGGCTTCGACGAAGAGTACAGGAAGGAGCTGCCCGCAGATGCGATGTTTTCGGGCGATGGGGTCACGGCAGGAATCTTGTGGGAAAGGATACTTGACGCAATCGTGTTTCCAGGGCACAAGGTTGCTGACCAGCAGAGGCGATGGATAGGGCATTCTTTGAGGATCATAATCATCTCGCTTCTAACAAACTGCTCGGAAACCGACAAAAGCGCCAGGATCAAGCAACTTATGAAGCACTACCAAAAAACGGACGGCATCGACGGCGCCACCGCTTTCATACTTATCGACGCAATGCCCTTCATCCCCGCAGGCCTTTGTTCAAGGCAGGAAAGGGACAGCCTCATGCAGTTCGCGGTCAATTTTGCTTTGCCGCAGGACATCCAAGCCGCCGCCGCAGCCCTCAAATACGCAGAATGCCTGACGGGACAGAGCGGCCTGGGCATTTCTGATACTGAACGCAGGCACATCATATCATTGCTCAAAGCCGTTCCGGACGGTGCGGCGGGAATTATTTACCTCAAAGTGAAAATTGCCAAAAACCTCGGCAACTTGCGCGATGAGGAGGAAAAATACTCCAGGCTGCTGGACCTCAAAAAAGGGTCGGTTTCGGAAATCTTCTTGGAAAACCTGAAAACAGGGACTCCGTGGATACTGAAGACGATCAACATCGACTATATGCTCGACCTTGCCGAATCGGGCAGCAGCGAGTCGCTTTTGCACATAGCTACGCATTTTTCAAACCTCATTAAGGTCAGTGAACGGGTCACGGTAAGGCGAAAGGCAGGGGAGGGGCTTTTGGAGATCGCAAAAAAGCTTCATCTCGACGAGGTGAACGAAATAGTCGTCGAATTGACCAAAGGCCTTGAAATAGGCCAATACCAAGTTTCAAAATACATTCCTGAGTACCTGGGCGAACTGGCGCTTTGCCTCCACCCCAACGAACTTGACGAGCTTATCATGGGCTTGCAGGAACTGCAGGAGAGCACGAGCGACAGGGTGAGCTCAGTGGCGCTGGACACGCTTGGCAAGATCGCCCAGCGCTATTCGTCGTACCGGGGAAGGTTTGCGGAAGATGAAGGCGCTTGCGACATGCGCCGGCGCAGGGTGCTGGGGATGCTGCTCAGGGGGCTTTCAAACTACAGGGAAGCAGTGAGCCAGGAGGCATTGTACGTAATCGGGAAGTATTTCTTTGCTTCCGACGCCGTTTCAAGGGACGAAAAGCATCTGATTTTTGAATGCATCTGCAAGAAAATGCTGACGCTGCTGTCTGAAAGGAAGGAAACGAAGCTGTCCCTTTTGAACAACGCCGCTGTGCTGAACGACATATACAGGTTCATATCGGACTATACGCTGGACCACCAGGAGCTTGCATTGAAGGACACCTGCAAAATAGCGTTTTTCCCCGGAACCTTCGACCCATTCTCTTTGAGCCACAAGGGAATCGTGACGACCGTCAGGGATCTGGGGTTTGAGGTGTACCTGGCGCTGGACGAATTCTCCTGGTCTAAGAAAACCCAGGCCCGGATGATAAGGAGGCAAATCATCGCTATGAGCGTAGCAGACGAGCGGAACGTTTACGTGTTCCCGGACGACATCCCAGTCAATATTGCAAACCCCAAAGACCTGAAGCGCCTGACTGAAATCTGGCCGGGCAGGGAGATTTACATGACTGTGGGGAGCGACGTCATAGCCAACGCGTCCTCTTACAAAGCTGAGCCGTCCGAAAACTCGATCCACGGCTTCAACCACATAGTCTTCAAGCGCAGCAGCGACGTTGAAGGCGCACTGCAGCCGGACGGCTGCGAAGAACGGTGCGGCAGGGTGACGGGGGACGTAATCGAACTGTTGCTCCCGATGCACCTTGAGGACATCAGCTCAACGAGGATACGTGAGAACATAGACCTTTCCAGGGACATATCAAACCTGATAGACCCGGCCGTCCAGAACTTCATTTACGACAACAGCCTTTACCTCAGAGAGCCCCAGTACAAAGACGTGCTGCAGGGCCGGCTGGCCGGCGCCGCTTCCCGGTGCGAATACAAGGAGCTGAAGTCAGCGGAAATATATGCGGAGCTTAGGGACCAGGAGGCGGCAACATTTATGCGCGAGCGCACACCAGGCAAGACCGTGCTCATAAAAAGCATCAGTTTTTCAGATGCGGAAGGCTTGAGGGAGCCCGCGCAGGCGATCGTAACGGAAGTGCTTTCGGAATGCCTCAAATCCGATTTTACTTACGCCGCATGCGATGGCGAAGCCGGCGAGGAGGTAGCGGGCGCATTGGAACGCCAAGGGTTTGAAAAGCTGGTCTTTTCAGGCGGTGCAAAAGCGCTCTACGTCGCCGACATGAAGTCCCCGGTCGTCGTGCTTAAGAACATGGAAGCGAACATCAAGGCTCCGTTCAACAAGAACAAAAGGGTGGTCTCAGTGATCGACGATGCGCACAGGGAGCTTCAGAAAGCGCTTGTCAAGACGTTCCCGGGCGAGCTTGTCCTCTCTATAAGCGCAGACGTCCTGTACAGCAAACTGGTGAAGATGATAGCCGAAGAAAACGGTGTTTCCCTCAAGCCTTACGAAGCAAGGCGCTTCGGGCCGCTGATGTGCGTACCATACGGGGACATGCTCAAGGGCAAAGTCGTGCCGAACACCGTCACAAAATCGCTGCACACCGAAAAAATATTCGATGGGAAGCTAAACAGCTTCAGAATAAAGGAATTCCCGTACTATTCTCCGATAATCAACCAAGTGAGGACAATCAAGTCATTCAACAGGCCTGTAATCCTGCTGGACGACATACTGCACAAAGGCTACAGGATAAAGGAACTCGACCCGTTGCTCAAGGAGGAAGGGGTGGACGTGCAAAAAATAGTGGTGGGGATTTTGTCCGGACGCGGGAAAGACCTGATGGAGGTTCAAAAAAGGGAAGTGGACAGCGCCTATTACATCCCGAACCTGAGAAACTGGTTCGTAGAAACTAGCATGTACCCGTTCATCGGGGGCGACAGCATCGAAACGCTAAATGCCATGACGGCAGGGTTTATTCCGTCGATCAACTTGATCCTCCCTTACGTTATGCCCGGGTTCTTGCTGAAAGCGCCAAAGCATGCGGTGTACGAACTGTCGATGACCTGCCTGAAAAACACCAAAATGATACTTGAGGTTTTAGAAGAGGAGTATCAGGCCAAATATGAACGGAACCTGACGCTTAACAGGCTCAGCGAAGTGATAACCGCGCCTAGGCTGCCGGAAAGAGGGGGCTGCCTGCGCTACGACCTGAACCTGCCGCCCTCGGGGTACGTAGCCAACGACATCGAACAGCTCTCAAGGCTGGAAAACGTTCTATTATAAGGAGGTGAGCTCGTGTACTACCTTTCGGATCTGCTAAAAGCTCCAATAGCATCTGCAGAAATGGCAGACATCAATCAGACTTTCCCGCTGCCGCTCAAAAAAAGCTATCGGATAAACGTGCTGGCTATTGGCGACGTGGGGGGCGCCCTGCTTACCGGGCTCGTGCTCCTAGGTGGGTACGTAGTGGACAGTATCGGCATTTTCGATATAAATCGGCAAAACCTGATCCGCTACGAGGCGGAGATGAACCAGATAGCCTGCGCCTTGTCGAGCGAGGACTTGCCAAGGACAGAGATACTGAGCGAAGAGGAACTGTTTCGCTGCGACGTTTTTGTGTTTTGCGCGTCAAAAGAGGTGCCGGGGCTTGATTCTGCTGCAAAAGACGTCAGGATGGCGCAATATTCCGAGAACAGGAAAATTGTTGAGCATTACGCAAGGCTTGCCGCAAGCGAATCGTTCGAAGGGCTGTTCGCCGTCGTTTCAGACCCGGTGGACCCGCTGTGCAAGGCGGCTTACTTGGCTTCAGGCCTTGCGCCTTGGCAGTTCAAGGGGTTTGGGCTTGGAGTGATGAACGGCAGGGCCCGGTACTACGCCGGCAAGGATAACAGGTTTTCCCAATACATTGCCGAAGGGCGCGCATTTGGGCCCCATGGGAATGACTTGGTGATAGCAGACAGCATTTCAAACTACAACGACAGCATTTCTAGGGAATTGACGCAGATAGTCATTGATGAGAACGTCAGGATAAGGCAGGCGGGCTTCAAGCCATTCATTGCCCCGGCGCTTTCGTCAGGGGCGCTTTCGATACTGCAGATGCTCCGAGGAGGTTGGCACTACAGTTCAAGCTACGTAGGCAGTGGGCAAAGCGGGGCTTATTTTGGCGCCCTGAACAGAGTGGTTTTCGGTAATATAATTATTGAAAACCAGCCTCTGCCGGAGGAGTTGTTTATGCGCATCGAACAAGCGTACGAGAACCTGAAAGAAATCGAGTGAGGAGGGCTTTCCATGAGCGATTTCATACTGGTCAAGCCGCTGTGCAGAGAGCGGATCAAATCAGTCAGGCTCGACAACGTGCTGGAAAGAAGCCTTAAAGGCTACGAGTACGAAGAAGTGTCCACCACCGAGGAATTTGAGCGGGCAGAGATCAAAGGCAGGCGCGTCGTCTTCGCCATTTCACAGGGCACCTCTGGAATAAACCTTGAATACTACGGAATATTGAAGAAGATAAGGCTCGGCTGCGATTGCCTTGAAGGGTGCACCGGCGCGATAATAGCAGACGGCGCAAGCGAATTCCATACAAAAGCAGCAGCGCGCGAGCTGGCGCTTTCCGCCAACATGGCAGGCTGCGCCTTTGTAGGCAAGTCCCTGGTCGAGGGGACGGGAACCTTGAAAAACTACAACGTCATAGCGAAAAACCTCTCCATAGGAAACTTGGAAGCTTACGCCTCGTCGGCGGAGCAGCTTGTCAGAAACCTGATGGAGTTTGAGCTGCCCGCCAAAAGCAGCCCACGCATTTTGATGGTCCATGCCGGCAGAAACGGAAAGTCAAACTCCGTGGCGCTTTGGAACATGGTCAGGGAGCATCTCGGCGGTGTCCAGTTGGAGGAGATATCGCTTCAGGACGGCGAAATCAAGGACTGCATCGGATGCCCATACGTGGCATGCCGCCACTTCGGTGAGCAGAATTCGTGTTTTTACGGTGGCGTAATAACCGAGAAAGTCTACCCGTCAATCCTATCCTGCGACGTGCTCGTGGTGGTTTCGCCGAACTACAACGATGCTGCGCCGGCGTACGTATCGGCGTTTATCAACAGGCTTACCGCGCTTTTCAGGGTGAACCAGCTGTCAGGCAAGATGCTGTTTGCGGTGGTCGTATCGGGCTACAGCGGTGGCGACCTTGTGGCACAGCAGCTGATCGGTGCGCTTAACATGAACAAACCGTTCATTTTGCCGGCGCGGGCGATGCTGTTTGAGACGGCAAACGACCCTGGTGACGTGGACCACGTGCCGGGGATTGAAAAAATAGCAGCTAAGTTCGCGGAAAACATGTTGAAACAGGCAACGAAATGAGATATAATTAATCGGCTGCGGGTAGACGCAGCAGATACAGCATACGATTGAAACGAAAGGAGTGATTGATCGTGGAAAGCGGACCTAGTAGTTTTGGCCCAGAAAGTGATAAACGCAACTGTTCCCGGCTTTTGCTGCTTTTTCGGATAATCTTGATGAGAGGTTCGTTCAAAAGTTGGGAAAAAACTGAGAAAGAGAGGTATTTGCCCAATGGAGAACGAAAAAAAATTAGGCTCTATAGTTTCAGAGGTCCTCAACCTGCTTGAGGACAAGAAGTACATTCAAGCGAGGGAGGCCCTGCTTGCAAACAACGAAGTTGAAATTGCCGAGATAATAGAAGAACTGATGGAAGAGCTCGGCATGGAGAAAACCATCATCCTCTTCAGGACGCTTCCGAAGGACGTGTCGGTAGAGGTCTTTGCCTACCTGCCGCTAGACGACCAAGTTAAAATCATCAACGGGATAACCGACAGGGAAATCCAATACATCCTGGACGAGCTGTCGTTCGACGACATGATCGACGTCCTTGACGAACTTCCCGCAAACCTTGTGGACAAAATACTGGAGAAGACGCCAAGGGAGGAGCGGAAGCTCATCAACACTTTCCTGAACTACCCCGACACCTGCGCCGGCAGCCTCATGACTCCTGACTACATAAGCCTTCAGAAGGACATGACGGTAGCGGAAGCCCTTGCGTACATAAAAAAAGAAGGCATGGACAGCGAGACGATCTACACGTGCTACGTGAAGGAAAGCGGCAGGAAGCTGCAGGGGATCATTTCGCTGAGGACACTTGTCATATCTGAGGGCGATGAGATAATCTCAAACCTGATGAGGGAAGACTTCGTCTGCGTAAACGTTTTCGACGACCAGGAAGAGGTGTCGGAAGTGTTCAAAAAATACGGGTTCTTGGCAATACCCGTTGTAGACAGGGAAAACAGGCTCGTGGGGATAATAACCTTCGACGACATCCTCGACGTAATCGAAGAAGAGACCACCGAGGACTTTGAGAGGATGGCCGGCGTCATGGACAGCACCGACAAGGAGTACCTCGACATAAGCGTCTGGAAGCATGTGCTGAACAGGTTGCCGTGGCTGTTTGTGCTGATGTGCTCTTACGTGATAACGGGCGGAATCATAAGGACTTTTGAAGACGGTTTGGCGAAAGTGATATGCCTTGTGGCATACATGCCGATGTTGATGGGCACCGGGGGCAATTCCGGCTCGCAGTCTGCAACGCTGGTCATCCGTGGGATGGCGCTAAACGAAATCGAACTGAAGGACGCCGGGCGAGTGATATGGAAAGAGTTGCGCGTAAGCTTCGTCATCGGGATAGCGCTCAGCTCCCTGAACTTTGCCAGGATATGCTGGCTTGACGGCGAGGGGCCAATCGTGGCGGCTACTGTCTGCATATCCATGATAGTCATAGTAGTGGCAGCAAAGTCCATAGGCAGCATGCTCCCCATGCTTGCGAAAAAAGTAGGGATAGACCCTGCCTTGATGGCAAACCCAATGATCGCTTCGCTCACCGACATGGTTTCCGTGGTCACTTACTTCACGATGGCGAGAGTAATTTTGGGGATATAGTTTGGAATTGGGAGTTGGTAGTTGGGAGTTGGTAGTTGGTAGTTGGTAGTTGGTAGTTGGTAGTTGGTAGTTGGGAGTTGGGAGTTTGGAG